>JAUNAI010000088.1:0-12228 GCA_030527705.1 Planctomycetia bacterium
TGCTTTATTTTCTACACTAATTATATTTTCCGAATTACTCTTCTTTATCGCAGTCGTCACACTTTCCGAAATGGCACGGACGACTGTCGGTTTCACGATTTCTTCCTGATTTACAGCGCCAGAAGTCAGCATGTGGTAACCATTCAGAATTGTGAAAACACCCCCCATCACGCCGATAAGGAAAATCAGCGTGATAAAGTCCATCAAAATCCGCCACGGCTTCAAAATCCATGAAATAATCCGAATCATCAATACATTCCTCTTAAAAAATAATTCTGAAATGTATAAAGAAAACTGTTTTTATTTTCTGTTACCAATTAATGTCGTAATTCTGCGCATATATCTTTAAATACTTCCCTGTCCAGCTCGCCTCACTTGCGCAGATTTCCCACGGTTTCCCGCTCGTGACAATTTTTCCGCCGTCTTCTCCGCCACCAGGTCCCATATCCAGAACATAATCCGAATTAGCGATAATGTCTAAATCATGCTCAATTACGATAACCGTCCCACCGGAGGCGATTAATTGGTCTATCACCTGTAACAGTCGCCGAATGTCGCGCGGATGAAGCCCCGTCGTCGGCTCGTCGAAAACGAACAGTGTCCCACTCTGATTCCTGCCCGTCTCCGACACAAGACGCAGACGCTGTGCCTCACCGCCTGACAGGTTCGGCGTGGGTTCTCCGAGTTTCAGATAACCGAGTCCCAGACCACTGAGCGCCTCCAATTTTGCGCGAATCGTGGGAATGTCGCAGAAAATTTCCTCCGCTTCTTCCACGGTTAAGTCGAGAATTTCCGCGATATTCAGCCCATTCCAGTAAATTTCCAGCGTCTGGTCCGAGTACCGTTTCCCACCGCAGTCCGGGCAAGTCAGCTCCATGTCCGGGAGATACTGGATATCAAGCGTCACCGTTCCCGCCCCTCCGCAGGTTGGACACGCACCACTTTTCAGGTTATAAGAGAATCTTCCTGCGTCGTATCGGCGTTTTTTCGATTCCGGAAGCGACGCGAAAAGCGGACGGATAACGTCTAAAATCCCTGAATAAGTCGCGACCGTCGAGCGACTGTTTTTCCCCAACGGCGTGGCGTCTACCGTCACGATTCTCCGAATTCCTGCCGTCTCGACCGATGACACGTATTCCGGGACCTTTTTCTTCTGCAGAACTGCTGACACAGCCGGAACGAGACAGTCGAGGACGAGCGTCGATTTCCCTGAGCCGGACATGCCCGTCACCGCCGTCAATTTTCCAACTGGAAAAGAAACGTCCAGATTTTCCAGTGTGTAACGCCGTCCGACGCCGATTTTCAGCCATTTCCCCGGCGGAACCGACGCGGAGTTTCCATTTTCATACTCATACCATCCATTATCACGGACAATTAACGCTTCTTTACCGCTTAAATACGGTCCGATAATTGAAATACCATCCTTTTTCGTCGTGATTTCCTGCACGTTTCCTTCCGCGAGCAATCTTCCACCATTAATTCCCGCACCGGGACCGAGTTCTATCAGCCAGTCCGCCTCACGGAGCAAATCAAGGTCATGATCCACCACAATGAGCGAGTTTCCCTGTGCCAGTAATCGGTCGAAAACACTGACTAGCCCCTCCACATTTCGCGGGTGAAGCCCAATAGACGGCTCGTCGAGGACATACAGCACTCCCGTCGTTTCATTCCGGAGCGTCCGCGCAAGCTGAATCCGCTGGAGTTCCCCGGTAGAAAGCGTCCCACCCCCACGATCGAGCGAGAGATAAGAAAGTCCCAGCTCCAACAGCGGCTGGATTCCATCAATTAACTCACCCGCCAGCTTTTTCCCCATCGGCTGAATCCGTTTCGGAAGCGTCGATATCATTTCCGACACGAATATTTTCAGCGCATCGAGTGGTAATGTGCAGACTTCCGCAATATTTTTTCCCGCCAGTTTCGTGTTAAGTAAACGTGGCGCGAATCGGCTTCCGTGACAGGTCGGACACGCGGCCACGTGATAGAATTTCGCTGCCAACCGAGCACGGATTTTTTCATTTTCCGTCTTGTGGTACGCATGAGCGACCGCGTCCGCTGCGTTCAGATACTGCGCCATCATGTCGTACTTTTTTCCTTTACTGTCGGAAACGACGACCGGTACGCGCTCTTTCTGAATGCCGTGAAGGACGAAATCTTGCTCTTCCACCGTCAGTTCCCGAAACGGAATGTCTACCGGAATTCCGAGAACTTCTGCCGTTGGAACATAAAAAAAGGACCCCGGCACGCGCCAGCCCGCGACCGCGCCTTCACGGATCGTCTTGTTCGGGTCCGCGATGAGTGCCGATTCATCGATACTCTCCACTTCCCCCGTTCCGTGACAGGTCGGACACGCACCAAGGGAGTTAAACGCAAAATCCTCAGCCGCCGGTGGGGTAAATTTCACGCCACACTCCGTACAGTAAGTCTCACCGAGTTGCGCCACATCCAGCGACGGTTCCTGACGGTGACCGTTCGGACAGATATGAGAGCCAAGTCGCGAAAATGCAAGACGTAATATGTTCAGAATCTCACTCATCGTCCCGACAGTACTCCTTACGCCCGGCACGGTAGGGCGCTGCCGTAACGCGATGGAACTCGGCAAAAAATGAATTGATTCCACATTCGGGCGGGCTGTCTGACCAATTCGTCGCCGTGTATAAGTTGAGAGCGCCTGAAGATAACGCCGTGAGCCTTCCGCATATAAAACGTCCGTCGCAAGCGTACTTTTCCCAGACCCCGACACGCCACAGACTGCCACGAATCGGTTTAACGGAATGTCCAGGTCTAGGTTTTTCAGGTTATTCGCTTTCGCACCCCGGATTTTTACGTGTGTCGGTAATCCGTAAACATGCCGTACGGCAGAACGTTTTTCTTTTTCAGCCATTTCTTAGTCCGTCTCGTTTTTTCGCAGAATTTATGTGGAATTTTACATCTTTCTGTAAAATCCTAAATTATTCTTCACCGTACATCGGCGGAAGTTTCCGCTTATGGGCGGTCATCTCCATTACACGCTGAACTCGGGCAGTTTTTTCTGGAGTGCCAGTGCCGTGAAGAAGAAATTCATCAATTTCCGCGTAACGGATACCCATCTCGTCCTCGTCGGTCTGCCCCTCAAAAAGTCCAGCGGAAGGAGCTTTCTCGATAATAGAAATCGGAGCATCAAGGAAACGGAGAAATTCAAAAATCTCAGTCACCGTCAGGTCCGCGATAGGGTTAAAATCACATGCGCCGTCACCCCATTTCGTGAAATAGCCCATCGCGCGTTCAGAACGGTTTCCCGTCCCACAGACCAGCGCGCCGCGTGCCTGCGCAATCGTATACAGCGTCGTCATGCGGAGGCGCGGATTCATGTTCATTTTTCCTTTCTGGACTGCGTCGGAAGCGAGATTCATCGCGGCAAAAATCGGGTCGAGCGTCTGCGTAAAGACTGATTTTACGTCGGAAAGATCTACCTGAATCGTCGGGATGTCGTATTTTTCAGCTACGAGAAGCGCATCATCACGGTCGGAACCGAAATTTCGCGAGCTCTGGCACGGCATGATGACGCCGAGAATATTTTCCGTCGCTTTTCGGCAGAGAATCGCGGCCAGTGTGCAGTCTTTTCCACCACTGTTTCCGTACACGATTCCCATTCCCAGTTTCATCTCGGTTTTTCCGATGATGGAGCGTATCCACGCCACCCGATTTTCCAGCTCAAGATTCCAATCACGTAACATAAAAAAGTCCTTTCTGAAAATGTTTCCTTTCAGTATAACATACTGTTTTCGTTTGTAAAGGGTCGGTTAACCAATTTTCTGGCTCTTCCGCGAAATAAATTGAGAAAAATCTCCGCTGGTCGCTTGACACGGAAACAGAATTGGTTTATAATCGAGGAATAAGGTGTTTTATACTCGAGGTAGTATCATTTCACGTCATCGCTATTTCGCGTTGCTGAAACGACTGCCGAAAGGACCGACCTGCCCTGAAATTTCAAGTGGAACCAGTATAATAGCGACTTTGTCGCAGACATTTTTAATAATGATGAAAGGATTTAAGATGATGAATCTTTCCCGCCGTGATTTATTGAAACTCGGTATCGGAGCTGTAGCATGTGCGACTTGCGCAGCATTTCCGATGAATTTAATGGCACGTTGCCCGAAATCCGTGCCGATTGCGTTACAACTTTACTCGATTCGAGAAGCGTGCGCGAAAGACCTTACCGGCATGATTGAAGCGGTCGCGAAAATGGGTTATCAGGGCGTCGAGCTGATGGCTGGTAACTTCGGGGCAGACGCGAAAGAGTTCCGGAAACTAATCGACGCCAACGGTCTGAAATGCGCTGGCACACATACCGGTAAAGATACGCTTGAGGACGCGAATATGGCGAAAACGTGTGATTACATGGCGGAAATCGGAGGGAAATACCTGATTGTTCCGTGGTATGACGGAAATAGTAAAGAAGATTGGCTTAAGTTCGCGGAATGGCTTACCAGTCGTGTCGAACCACTGAAAAAGTATGGAATGCAGGTTGGTTTCCATAATCACTCGCACGAAATGACGAAAATGTTTGACGGAAAATGTGCGTGGGACATCGTTTTTGAAAACACACCATTAGAAGTTATTCACCAGATTGACGTTGGTCACTGCGTTGCGGCAGGAGTAGACCCGACACCGTTTATTAAGAAATACGCCGGACGCACGAAAGTGAATCATGTCGCGGAATGGGGTGGTGGCGGAATCGTCGGAAAAGGTGAGTGTAAATGGAATGAAATTCTGCCTGCCATGGCGAATGAGGGTGGTGCGGAATGGCTCATCATCGAGTGTGAAAATAACGTTACACCGGTTCAGGACGCCGCGGACTGTCTGAAGGGGCTGAAAGCGCTTGTGTGAAAAATGGGAGGTTACGCGTCTCGCGTCGAATAGTTGAATTGATGAAACGGCAAGTTTCTGATTTTCAACTATATGCCAACGCAAGATTAACCCTATTGGGAGAAACTTGCTACCCGTCACGGGGTTACGTCCGTGGGGGAAAACATTTTTGTAAAATAGTTTTCCCCCAGCCCCCCTTTCAAAAAAATTTTTAATCGCGTTCTACGAACGCTTGCTTTTTGTGTTTTGTTTATTTATGAATTTATTACGGCTACTTCGCCCGCACCAATGGGTTAAAAACGCGTTCGTCCTGCTTCCCGTTCTGTTTAGCGGAGTGTTGGAGGCTCGAGGAATTTTAAATGTTAGCGAGGTAATTCTTCCTGTTTTCGTAGCATTTTGTGCATGGTCAAGTGCTGTTTATGTGCTGAATGACATCGTGGACCGAAAAGCGGACGCAACGCACCCACGGAAGAAAAACCGACCGATTGCGTCGGGAAAAGTAAGTGTGTCGCTGGCGTCGGTAGTAGGATTTCTGCTCGTTATCGTGCCGATAGTGTGGTTTACGGTACAGTCTGTGTCGGGAAATGAAGGGGAAAATGTCTCCCAGCATGCGCTTCTTGTGTTGGTTACGGGGTGCGCGTATCTCGTGAACTCGCTGTTATACTGTTTTTGGGTGAAAAAACAAGCAATTTTGGACGTTTTCTCTATCGCGTTCGGGTTCGTGATTCGGATTCTTGCAGGTTGTGGTGCACTGGGTGTAATGCCATCAAGCTGGATTCTGGTCTGTACGTTTTCTGTCGCACTCTTTCTCGGTTTCGGAAAACGGAGAGCGGAAATTGCGATTCTTACTCCCGAAAATGAATTTCGGAGCGTTTTACGGAATTACTCGTCAGAGTTCCTGAATATTCTGTTGGCAATTTCGGGAAGTCTGAGTCTTATGACGTATTTATTATACACGCTAGACCCGCATACAGCCGAGTTACACCACACGCAGTCGCTGATTTTTAGTGTTCCGTTCGTGTTTTTTGGAATTTTCCGCTACGCGCAGAATGTCTTGTCAGGAAAATTCGACGGTCCAGATGAGGTACTTCTCCGGGATCCGATTTTTCTGATAAACTCGATTCTCTGGTGTATCTGCATCCAGATAATTTTCATGTTCCGTTAATTTTCGTATGTTAAGGATTTTCGAGATACGTTAATTCACGTGTTATGGATTTTCGGAAGAATTTCAGATTAAAAGGGCTACTGGGTCCCTGTGTATAAAAAAATAAAGGATTTTAAATGAGTAATTCCAGAAATTCCGGTCTACCTGCGTCAGCACCGTATATTATAGGAAATGAATTCGCAGAACGTTTTTCGTATTACGGTATGAACGCCGTATTAATGGTGTATATGACCAGTGCGAGTTATCTGGCCATGCCGAAAGAAGAGGCGGCGGGGTGGATTCATCTTTTTAAAGGAGCGGTTTACTTTTTTCCGTTGCTCGGCGCGTTGCTGGCGGATGTGTTTTTCGGAAAGTTCCGGATCATGCTGTCATTTTCACTGGTTTACTGTCTCGGACATTTGGCACTCGCGCTACCCGGTGGATGGTTTAATGACATGAGAATGCCACTGTTTTGGGGACTTGCGCTCATCGCGTTCGGCGCGGGTGGGATTAAGTCATGTACGTCGGCAATTGTCGGGGACCAGTTTACTGCAGAAAATCAGCACCTGATGAGTCGGGTTTATAACTGGTTTTACCTCGCAATTAACGGTGGTTCATTCATTTCCATGTTACTGACACCGTGGTTAATGAAACATTGGGGACCAGAATGGGCCTTCGGCGTGCCAGGCGTTCTGATGGGGTGCGCGACGCTGATTTTATGGGTCGGACGGAAAAAATATAGAATCGTGCCACCATCAGGGATTCAGTTTTTGCACGACTTGCAGAATAAGGAAAGTTTATGGATTCTCGGTAAGGTTTCCCTTATATTCCTATTTTTAATCATATTTTGGGCGGTTTATGAACAAACGACGACACTCTGGGTAGCGCAGGCACAGAATATGAACCCGAAAATTCTGGAATCGTGGGTGTTTTTACCAGAATCATGGAAAAATTGGGCATTGATTCCGTCACAGATTCAGGCGTTAAATCCATTACTGATTCTTATCCTGATTCCGATTTTCACGCGGTGGGTGTATCCATGGTGGGAGCGTATTTTCGGAACATCGACACTGAAAAAGATTGCCGTCGGGCTGTTTTTAGCGACCGTTGCGCAGTGTTTTCCTCTGTGGTTCGAGATTAGTGCTCGAAATGGAATTGTGTTGAATCTTGGCTGGCAGATTTTAGCGTATCTGATCCTCACGACTGCAGAGGTACTGGTGTCGGTCACGTCGCTCGAATTCGCGTACACGCAAGCACCACGGTCCATGAAAGCACTCGTACTCGGTGTGTATCTTCTGACGACGACGGCGGGAAACTTTCTCGTGGCAGGAATTAATTTCTTGGCGGGTACATTTCCCTCGCTACTTGCGGGTGACGCGTATTATCGTTTTTTCCTCGTGCTCGCGCTGATTAACGCGTTACTCTTCCTCGTGGCGGTTCGGTTCTACCGCGAAAACGTCATTCTGCAGGAATAAAACGCATTCTGCAGGAATTTTAGTTAATCAGCGGTTGCTTAAGAAAGAAACCTTAAAAGTCAGAATTCTCTCCCTTTCTGCATTTTTGGGGAAGGGAGAGAATCAGAATTAGGTTATCATTGGCCGATTTTACCGTCATGTTTTCCGTTTTTTAGTTATAATTATGAGAAATTGTGAAAAGTTTCGGAAAAATTCGGCCACGTGTCCTTGTAAGGTCTGAAATTTAGTGTATAATAGGAATACATTGCGGTCTGCTTTGGCGATCTGGGAGACAGTAACTGTATAGATAATAATATATACAGAACGTTGAAGAATTGCGGATTAAATCCTTATTCAGTATATTCAGTAAGTAGGTTTCTTGCTGACTCATCAATTCCTGTAGAGATTTTATAGGTATTATAAAGGATTTAATTAGCGTTTAGTAAAACATTAAACGTCTCACGACTCGTACGGCAGGGGAGTGCGCGACACGCTTTTTTTCGTAACTTTTTTACTTAGAGAATCCGAGATGCTTTGGGAAATTGATATTTATCCGAAAGCCAGTCAGGTGGATGCACTGGCGAATGAAGTCCTCACCGAGTCACAGGCCTTGGGTCTGGGCGCCGACTCCATGAAAGTCCGGACCGGACACGGTTATCTTCTGCAGGGGAATCTGAGCCGGGAACAGGCTGAGAAAATCGCGCGCGAATTGCTGGCGGACTGCGTGGTGGAAGAACCGGTCGTTTTTCCGGTCAGTGAAGCGGAAGTTCCCGCTGACGGTGAAGTGTTGGTGAACGTCCTGCCGAAACCCGGTGTAATGGACCCGGTTGCGAATAGTGCGCTGAAAGCGATGAAAGATATGAACGCGCCGGTCGAGGCGGTTCGTACGTTCCGAAAGTACTTGATTCGTGGTCTGGAAGCGGAAAAAATCGAAAAACTCTGCTGGAAACTTCTGGCGAATGATGCGATTGAGCAGGTTGTGGAAGGTCCGTTCACGTTCGAGCATCTGGAAGTGGGAAGTCCGTATAATTTCCAGTTGACCGTCGTGCCGATTCGTGCGATGAGTGATGAGGAACTGAAAACGCTCGCGATTAAAGGTCAGCTTTATCTGTCGCTGGTCGAGATGCAGACGATTCAGAAACATTTTCAGGATTTGGACCGTGACCCGACGGATGTGGAGCTGGAAACGATTGCGCAGACGTGGAGTGAGCACTGCTCGCACAAGACGCTTGCTGGTCGGATTTCTTACCGCGATGAAAAACAAGAAATCGTGTTCAAGAACATGCTGAAAGAGACAATTTTCGCTTCTACACAGGAAATTCGGAAGAATCTCGGTGATAAAGACTGGTGCGTCAGCGTGTTTAAGGATAACGCGGGCGTCGTGACGTTCGACGATGAATATAATATCTGCTTCAAGGTGGAAACACACAACCATCCCTCCGCGTTGGAACCATACGGTGGCGCGAATACGGGTATCGGTGGCGTTATCCGTGACCCAATGGGGACGGGGATGGGTGCTAAACCGGTAGCGAATACGGATGTTTTCTGCTTCGCTCCGCCGGAAATTGAGCTGGAAGACCTGCCGCAGGGGGTTCTGCATCCGAAACGTGTAATGCGCGGTGTCGTGTCGGGCGTCCGCGATTACGGAAACCGTATGGGCATTCCGACAATTAACGGTGCGGTTTT
The DNA here is from genome assembly GCA_030527705.1 of Planctomycetia bacterium. GTDB lineage: Bacteria > Planctomycetota > Planctomycetia > Pirellulales > Thermoguttaceae > RGIG3701. The sequence continues at coordinate 9,130 of JAUNAI010000088.1, forward strand.
CTTCGATGAACGCTATCTCGGAAACCCACTCGTGTACTGCGGAAACGTCGGTCTGATTCCGGTCGATAAATCCTTCAAAAAAACGTATCCGAACGACTTAATTGTCGCAGTCGGCGGTCGGACGGGGCGGGACGGTATCCACGGCGCGACGTTCAGCTCGGCGGAACTGACACACGAAAGTGAATCCCTCTCCGGCGGAGCGGTTCAGATTGGTAACGCTATCACGGAAAAAATGGTGCTTGACATCCTTCTCGAAGCGCGTGACCGTGGGCTTTACACGGCGGTCACGGACTGTGGCGCGGGTGGTTTCTCCAGTGCTGTCGGCGAAATGGGTGAGGAAATCGGTGCGGAAGTCTGGCTCGATAAAATCCCGCTGAAATATGAAGGTCTCAGTTACAAGGAAATGTGGATTTCCGAGGCTCAGGAACGCATGGTCTTCAGTGTCCCGGACGAAAAATGGCCCGAAATGCAGGCACTGTGCGAATCGGAAGGTGTGGAAGCGACGGTGATTGGGCGTTTCGTACCGACTGGAAAACTCCAGATGACGTATAACGGCGTGCAGGTCGCGGACTTGACGATGGAATTCATGCACGGTGGTCGTCCGCCGGTCGTCCGTGAGGCGGTTTACGCTCCGCCGGCAGTGTCGCCGATGAATCTGCCGATTCGTGAGGATTACACGGAAGATTTGACGAAAATTCTCGGCTCGTATAACGTCGCGTCGAAACACTGGGTCGTGCGTCAGTATGACCATGAAGTTCAGGGTGGCTCGGCGATTAAACCACTCGTCGGCGTGAATAACGACGGACCGGGCGATGCGTCCGTTTTCCGTCCCCGTCTGGAAACGATGCAGGGCGTGGTAATTTCCAACGGTATGAACCCGTGCTACGGCGAGTGCGACACGTATTGGATGGCGGCGAGCGCGATTGACGAAGCGTTGCGTAACGCCGTTGCGGTGGGAGCTGACCCGGAAAAAATCGCTATTCTGGATAACTTCTGCTGGGGTAACACGGACCGTCCGGAAACGCTGGGGTCGCTCGTCCGTTCCGCGATTGCGTGTCGTGACATGTCGATTGCGCTGGGCACACCGTTCGTCAGCGGTAAGGACAGTCTGAACAACGAATTCCGTCCGGCAGGACAGGAACCGATTAGTATTCCGCCGTCCCTGCTCATCAGCGCGATGGGTCAGGTGAATGATGTGCGTCGGTGTGTCACGATGGACCTGAAAGAGGCTGGTTCCTCGCTGTTCATCGTCGGCGTGACGAGTGAGGAAATGGGCGGTTCCCACTTCGGCCTTGTGAATAAGCTGTCTGGTGGAGAATGCCCGAAAGTCGATTTCGCGGTGACGAAAAAGACGCTCAAGGCGGTTTACGACGCGATTCAGGCAGGTCTGGTACGCTCTTGTCACGACTTGTCGGAAGGCGGTCTGGCGGTAGCGGCAGCGGAAATGGCGTTCGCGGGTGAATTGGGAATTACGCTCGATTTGGCGACCGTTCCGTTCTCCGGCGAGATGGTCTCCGACGCGGCGGTTCTCTTCAGTGAATCCAACACACGATTCCTCGTGGAAGTAGCTCCGGAAAACGAGGCGGCTTTCCTCGAAACGCTGACGGGCGTGACGGTTGCGAAAGTCGGCGCGGTCAACGACAGCGTGAAGATGACTGTGAAAGGTCTGGCTGGCGGAAACGTTATCGACGCGGAATTGGCAGTGCTCAAGAATGCGTGGATTAAGCCGTTGGACTTGTAATCTTAAATAAGTAGAAAAAAGAAAGCGACGCAATCGCGATCAAGAGTTTTTTGAAATTTTTTAGTACCGACGCTACGTGAATTTCGCTTCGCCGTCGTTACGCGTTGCAAAACGACTTGCGGAAGGACCGCCCAACGTAATTCGGTAATTTACGTGTTTTCAGGTCTGGGGAGGAAACAATTTTGCAAAAATGTTTCCTTCCCATGGGCTTGGAGGCGAGATGGGTAGCAAGTTCCTCCCGAATAGGGTGGAATCTTGCGTTAGTGTTTAGCCTATAAATTTACCCGTCTGATATTTTTATGCTGTTATATACTAATTCCACTTTAAAATTCAGGGAAGGGCGGTCTTTTTGCCAGTCGTTTCAGCAACGCGAAACGACGGAAAAGCGGAATTTTATAGTGTATCGGTTATAAATATTTTTATCGAAAATAATACGTACCAGTTATCACCGAGGAAAAAATATATCCAGAATTGGTACATTCAGATTTAGAAAAGGTTTTTGGGAGTTATATGACAGGTTCCCGTTCTGTGGTAAAGCCGTTGCCGATGTCGGTGGAAGAAATGTCCGCGCGTGGCTGGGATCAGGTAGATGTGGTTTTTGTGACGGGCGACGGTTACGTCGATCATCCGTCTTTTGCAACGGCGTTGTTGGGACGTTGGCTGGAAAAAAATGGCTATCGTGTCGCAGTTTTAGCGCAGCCTGACTGGAAATCGTGTGAAGCATGGCGGAAATTCGGAAAACCACGTCTCTGTTTCGCGATTAGTTCTGGAAATATGGACTCGATGGTGAATCATTATACCGCGAATCGGAAAGTCCGGAACGTGGATGCGTATACTCCTGGCGGAAAAATTGGAATGAGACCGGACCGTGCGTCGGCGGTGTACTGTCAGCGGGCGCGTGAGGCGTTTCCTGGCGTCCCCGTCGTGCTGGGTGGCGTGGAAGCGAGCCTCCGTCGCGTCGCACATTATGATTATTGGAGCGATAAAGTCCGCCGCAGTGTGCTTCTCGATTCGAAAGCGGATATTTTATCTTTCGGAATGGGAGAGCGTTCCCTTCTGGAAATCGTACGCCGACTTGACGCGGGTCAGAGCGTTGCGGAAATGCGTGACATTCCCGGAACGGCGTATCGTCTTGGCGCGTCGGAGTTTCTGACGAAAAATGAGGCGGAAGAAAACGTTCTGGACGAGTCTCGACTGCCGGAAAATATTGCGATTTTGCCGACTACAGAAGAAGTGACGGAAGATAAGGCGAAATTCGCGGAGATGACGAAAACGATTTATGAGGAAATGAACCCGTTCAGCGGACGCGCACTGTTTCAGCAGAGCGGAACGGAGGCGATTATCGTAAATCCGCCGTC
>JAUNAI010000088.1:12238-14035 GCA_030527705.1 Planctomycetia bacterium
CGGAAGAAATGGACGAGATTTACGCGCTCCCGTTCACGCGTCGGGAACACCCGACTTATGGCGACGCACGGATTCCCGCGCTCCAGACTGTCCGTGACTCAATTCAGGCGGTCCGTGGGTGTTACGGAGGCTGTTCGTTCTGCTCCATTGGCGCGCATGAAGGGAAAGTGATTCAGAACCGTTCGAAAGAATCGTTGCTCGAAGAAGTAAAACGGATGACGGAAGACGTTCATTTTACTGGTACGATTACGGATATTGGTGGACCGACGGCAAATATGTACGGAACGGGTTGCGGAAATCCCGACGCACAGAAAGTCTGTAAGCGGTCGAGCTGCCTGTATCCGAGTGTCTGTGTGAACCTGAAAACGAGCCACCGCGAGTATCTGGACGTGCTGAAAGAAGCGCGTGAGCAGTCGGGCGTGAAGAACGTGTTTATTGCGTCCGGAATTCGTACGGATTTAGCGCAGGCGGCACCGGAATATACAGAATTCATGCGTGAACTGGTCGCGCACCACGTCGGTGGGCATCTGAGCGTCGCGCCGGAGCATGTTTCGTCGTGCGTGTTGAGCACAATGCACAAGCCAGAAATCGAGGAATTTGATAAATTCGTGACAGATTTCGATGATATGACGGATGAATTGGAGAAGAATTTCTATACCGTCCCGTATTTTATCGCGTCGCATCCTGGCTGCCGACTCGAGGAAATGGTGGAACTGGCGGAGTATATGAAAATGTATGGTTACCAACCGGAACAGGTTCAGGACTTTTATCCCACGCCGTTCTCGGTCGCGACGTGCATGTATTATAGCGGACTGGACCCGTTCACGGGCGAGAAGGTTTACTCGGCGCATGGTGACCGCGAGCGTAAAATGCAACGGGCGCTGATGCAGTATTTTAAGCCGGAAAATTATTATCTGGTGCGTGAGGCACTCGAAAAAGTCGGGCGGACAGACCTGATTGGTGACGCTCCGGAATGTCTGATTCACCGTTATGCGCCGAAGAAAACGGAAAAAGTGGAGCGTGCGAGCGCGTTGGGCGGTGGTTACCGTCAGCGTTCTCGAGAAGAAAACGCGGTAATGGAGCAGCGTGCGTTTCAGCGTGCCAGAAATCAGGAAGGTGCGCGCGGTTTCGAGAGTCCTCATGGACGCCGTGACCGGGATGACCGAAATGACCGGGGTAACCGAAAATTTTCGGATCGCGGCAATCGTTTTTCAGATAGAAATGATCGAGAAGACCGTTTTGAGCGTGAAAATCGTGAGGAACGTGGAAGCCGATTTGACCGGAGTAATAGAAGTGACCGTTTCGAGCGGAATGACCGGAATAGCGGTGAACGACGTTTTTCCGACTCGCGTGACCGTCGACAGGAACGGAGTGGAGAGGATTTCAATCGTCGTGACCGTGCAGGACGTTTTTCGGACCGTTTCGCGGATCGATACTCGCGTGAGAGTCGGAATTCAGATGAAAATCGTGAAAATCGTGAGAAACGTGGAAGCCGATTCGACCGGAATGACAGAAATGACCGGAGTAATCGTTTCAGCAGAGACCAGAATGATCGGGGTGGAAAGCCGGATCGTTTCGGACGAGTGGAGTATCGGAACTCATGGAAGACGGCGCGTGGACCGAAACCGAAATTCCGTCAGGATGAAAATGTAGCGACGTGGTCACGTGAAGATGAAGAAATTCTGCGCGAAAATGGAATTTTATTGCCGGAAAATCGGGAACGGAATGACTCACAGCGTCAAGAATATCGAGAACGTGGAGAACGTCATGAAGACGATTTTCGACGTGGAAGTAATG
>JAUNAI010000441.1 GCA_030527705.1 Planctomycetia bacterium
GGGAGTGTGAGGGGGAAACAATTTTGCAAAAATGTTTCCCCACTCACGAATGTTTTTGTGTCACAAGGCTAAACACATTACGCCGAATTTCACCCTGTCGGGAGAAATCGGCTACCCGTAATGTCGTAACGCTCGTGGGAGAGAAAACATTTTGAAAATTATTTTCTCCCCAGACCCCTCTTTCAAAATCTTTTTAATCGCGTTCTGCGAACGCTTGCTTTATTTTCTTTTTATTTTCATCGCAAAGCAGTCAAAAGTTTTCCTCAATGCGCCTTGCTGCGACGCTACGAAATCCGCGGCGCGCTGGCCGAGTTTTTCTGAAAAGTCGGCGTCTTCCAGACATCGGCGCACAAAATCAGTCAATTCCTCCGTATTATGGACGACGACGGCCGCATCGTGAGCGAGAAGTTTCTGGACAATATCCCGGAAATTCCATGTATTCGGTCCGAAAGAGACAGCCGTCCCGAACGCAGCCGGTTCCAGCATGTTCTGCCCTCCGCGAGACCCCATACTTCCACCAACGAAACCGACTGCCGACGTTCCCCACCAGCCGCCCAACTCACCAATCGTATCCACGAGCAGAATCGGACAACGCGCGTTTTCCGACTGTTTTCCTGGCACGGATTCTGGCACAGTTTCCGACGTGGTTTTTAACGTCGTTTCTATTACATTCTTTCCCATTTTCGAGCGTTTTTGGAATGGAAACTCCGTTTTTTCTAGCATTTTCGCGACTTCCGCAAAACGTTCCGCATGACGAGGAACGATAATCAGCCGTAATTCTGGGTGCGTCGGTGAAAGACGACGGAAAACCTCAACCGCCATAGATTCTTCTGGATCCTGCGTGCTTCCGGCCAGAAAAATCTTATCCGTCGGCAATACCTTCCACAACGCGGCAAGTCGGCATGTTTTCTCATTATTTCGGTCCGACTGAGCACCATCATACTTTATAGAACCGACATTCTCAACACGGTCAGCCGGGACGCCGAGTACACGAAAACGCTCCGCCGACGCCTCATCCTGAGCGGTCACGAGCGCAAGCGTACGGAGAATCGGACGGAAAATACACTTCAACCGCGAGTAATTTCGGAAACTTTTTTCGCCGAGACGTCCATTCATCACGATAACCGGCACGTTGAGTTTTTTGGCCGTCAGAATCAAGTTAGGCCAGATTTCAAGCTCGACGAGAACAAGAAAATCCGGCTGAATCCGCGCGAATGCCCGTTTCACCGCCCACGAAAAATCGAGAGGCGCATAAAAAACCGTCCTACCCGGGAACTTTTTCCGTGCCAACTCCAGACCAGTCCGAGATGTGGAAGAAATCACAAAATCAAAATCGGGATAAAGACGCTCGAACTCGCGTAAAATCGTCGCCGCCAGATTCACTTCTCCCACACTGACAGCATGAATCCAGACGCGTTTCCGTTCCGTTTCCTGTTCCATATTCTGTTCTATTTTCAACACCGTTTCCAGCTCAGAACGTGGGCAGAGTGGAACATTTCCGCAAAACTTCTCCCCGAACCCCTTGCGGTACTTTCCCCGAAAAAGAAGTGTCCAGAACAGGTACGGTAAAAAAAGGATTAACAGCAGGATATATGCGAAATTAAAAAAAACGCGTCTCATAATAATTCTTGCGTGAATCAGTTTTTCAAGTTAAATTCTCAGCAACTCTCCGCGATTTCCGATGGCGAAAGAAATATCTGTACATCGCTGGTTTTCCACGAAACGAGTTCTTCCGGCCGGAAAAAGATGGCGATTTCACGCGTCGCGGATTCTGGGCTGTCGGAGGCATGAACAAGGTTTTTCTGACCACTAATCGAGAAATCCCCCCGAATCGTACCTGGTTCAGCTAGATACCCTTTCGTCGCGCCAACCATTTTCCGCACGACCGATACAACATCTCGACCTTCCAGACAGATAGCCGTCACCGGGTCACTCGTGATATACGCCAGCAGATTGGGATAAAACGACTTCTCCACATGTTCCGCATAGTGCTGTGCCGCAATTTCCGGCGTAGCCTGCATCAGTTTCATTCCCACAATCCGAAACCCTTTCTGCTCAAAACGGGACAGAATTGCCCCCGCCAGCCGACGTTCCATACAGTCCGGTTTCAGAAGAATCAGCGTTCTTTCAGTCATTATTGCCTCGTATCTATAAAAAGTTATAAGAAATCAATTTTACTTCCCCTATCATAACAACTTTCACGATTCTGTCTAGATGATTTTTGAGAAAAAACCGTCTTTTTACGTAATTTGCGTAAATTTTCACAGAAAAATCCCCCCCTCCTTGAAAATTTTCTAATTTCAGACATAATATGAGGTAATATAACCTTTAAACATTCGTGAGGGGAGAACATTTTTGCAAAATTGTTCCCCCCTCACACTCCCCCTTCTAAAAACTCTTGATATTTAAATTGATTTAAATAATGATAATAAAATTTTCAAGAAGCAAGCAATCGAAGATTGCGATTAAGAGTTTTTTTGGAATTTTTTAATACCGACGCAACATGTAATTTCGTTTCACCGTTGTTACGCGTTGCGAAACGACTGACGGAAGGACCGCCCGACGCGATTCGGTAATTTA
>JAUNAI010000089.1 GCA_030527705.1 Planctomycetia bacterium
CTTCTGCTGGAACTTCACAACGCAGTCCCTGATCCACCCAGTCCCAGATATAACCGCCTTGGAAATGTTTAATATTATCATCCCATGCAGCATCCCAGAACAGATCAAAATTCCCCGTCGAGTTCCCCATCGCGTGCGCGTACTCACACTGAATCAGCGGTTTCGTCTGCGGTTTAGAACCGTAATCCACGCAGTTCCACGGTCTCCAGTACATCGGGCAGACGATATCCGTATTCGCCCCCTGACCTGCGCGTTCATAGTGAACCGGGCGAGAAGCATCACGACCACGAATCCAATCCGCTGCCGCAGTGAAGTTCACGCCGTCGCCAGCCTCGTTACCGAGCGACCAGACGATAACACTTGCGTGATTTTTGTGATTCTCCACATTATTTCGGTTTCTGTCCACATGCGCGTCCATCCAGACCGGGTCTTTCGCGAGGGATTTATCTCCGTAACCCATGCCGTGAGACTCGATATTCGCTTCCGCCGTGACGAAAAGACCGTATTCGTCGCACAAGTCGTACCACATCGGATCGTCGGGATAATGGCACGTACGAACAGCGTTAAAGTTATTCTGTTTCATCAGAAGAATATCGCGAATCATTCCTTCCCGCGTCACTGCGTGCGCTCTTTCCGGGTCGTGTTCATGTCGGTTCACACCGCGAATCACCACCGCAACACCGTTAATGAGCAACTGTCCATCCTTAATCTCTGAGGAACGGAAACCGACTTTAATCGCCGTGGTTTCCAGAACATTCCCCGACTTGTCGAGCAGTTTCACCACCGCCGGATACAGATTCGGCTCTTCTGCCGTCCATTTTTTCGGGTTCACGACCGGGATTTTCACCGTGGTTTTCGCGTCTTTTTCGACAGCGACCACTTCACTTTTCGCGCTCAGATTCAGTCCACCGAGAAGTTCCACAGAAGCCTGAACCTCCGTCGATTCTGTCCCCGTCAGGTTCTGCAGGTCAAAATCCACCACAAGTTCCGCGTTTTCGTAATTTTCGTCCAGATTCGTCTTCACGAAGAAGTCGCGGATACGCGTTTTCGGTTCCGCCACGAGACGCACACTACGGAAAATGCCCGACAGACGCCAGAAGTCCTGACATTCGAGATACGAGCCGTCCGAGTAACGATACACTTCCACCGCCAACACGTTTTTGCCCGATTTCAGGTATTTCGTCACGTCGAATTCCGCTACGGTTCGGCTATCTTCCGTGAACCCGACCTTCTCGCCATTCACCCAGATATACGCCGCCGAACCCACGCCGTCGAACTGTAGGAAAACTTCCCGACCGTCCCAGTCCGCCGGAATCTCAAAATTCGTCCGGTACGACCCGACCGGGTTATAATCCCGCGGAACGTAAGGTGGATTCGCGTGGAACGGATACGGAATATTCGTGTAAATCGGGTAATCATACCCCTGCGTCTGCCAGTTGCTCGGCACCGCGATTTCGTCCCACGCCGTCACGTCGAAATCGGTCTTATAGAAATCGACAGGACGCGAATCAGGATTCTTCGCGAAATGGAACTTCCAGTTTCCGTCGAGCGACTTGACGTACGGCGAGTTGCACTTACAGAACGTCAACGCCTGTTCCAGCGTCGCATACGGGAAAAAGACCGCACGCGGAGCCTCTTTATTAATCCGAAACACCTTCGGATTCTCCCAGTCCGGCAAATCCGCCGGTAACTCCGCACACACCTGCAGAGCGATTGACCCAACCAGCAGAGCCAGGAGGGAAAGGATTCTCGTTTTTTGCATAAGTTAGTCCTTGTAGCAAGCAAAAAAAGGAGGTTAGTACTAAAAATTGACATAACCCATTTATTATACCAAAGACTCATAAAAGAAAAACCGGGGGTGGGAAAATTTTTTTTGGAAAAAATGGACATACGAGAATGTGACAAAAAAAGAATGGTTTTTTGAAAAATTTATTTTAAAAATTGTTGCAAATTTTAAATTCTGCGTCTTGACACGTGCCCCAATAACTGTTATAATTCTCTTAGATTTTTATTATTTCCATCATTTTCACCATCAAACACGAGGCGAAACTATGAAAAAACAGGCAAATTTCTATTCCTTCCTTCCGTCCTTCGTTCCTGTACTAACCGTACTCGCAAAAATCCAGTCAAGTCCTCCATTCTTCGGCTTGAATGCCTCGAAGAGCGTCGACTACTGAGCGTCACTCCGGCGGAATACGCTTCCATACGTGAGCAGTACGCAGAATTTTCTCTTCCGGAGACTTCCGAATCGCTCAACATTATTGAAATTGAAAACACGGACCTCTCACTTTCGTCCCTCAAATCCGCCATCGCAACCGCCTCTACCACGACGGCCTCCGACCTCATCATCGTCCGCACGACCACCGATAACAACACGATCACGTACACGTCCTCTTCTGACGAAATTACCATCACCCTCGACTCCACGACCTACGGCAGTATCACCATCATCGCGATGAATACGGATGGCACATTCACAGACAACCTCACCATCGACGCCGCCAGCAATTGCCGTGTCATGTCCATTACCGGCTCATCCTCTTCCGTCACCACCGAAGTAAACCTCGCCAACCTAACCATCACAGGGGGAGATAGTTCGTCTAGCGCTTATGGTGGTGGAATCTATAATAAATACGGCGTGTTAACAATTACAAACAGTACGGTTTTGGGCAATACGATAAAATACGGTGGTGGTGGTGGGATATATAATGACCATGGGATATTAACTGTTACTAATAGTTTAATTTCTAAAAATAGTGCCTCTTCTTCCTCTTCCTCATATTGTTATGGTGGTGGAATTTACAATGAGTCAGGTGTGTTAGCAATTACGGATAGTACAATTTCTGAAAACACGGTTTCCTCTTCTTATACCTCCTTTGGTGGTGGGATTTATAATGATTCCGGCGAATTGACCGTTACAAACAGTACAATTTCAGGAAATGGAGCATCTTGCTTACCTTCTTCATCCAGTTCCAACTCCCATTGCTGGGGAGGCGGAATTTTAAATGAGGACGGTGAGTTAACTGTTACGAGTAGTATCATTTCCGAAAATACAGCAGACTATGGTGGTGGAATATATAACCGTGTGCGTAATCAGCATAATTATGCGATAGCGACCATCGAAGATTCGGAATTCTTTAAAAACAATGTTAATGGTAGCGGAGGGGCGATTTACAATGATTCGAGTGCAACAACAGAGATTATCCACTCTACATTTTCCGAAAATAGAGCAACCTACGGTGGTGGAATTCATAACAGTGGAGAGGTGAATATCTCCGATTCGATAATTGAAAACAATACCGCTGAATTGGGTGGGGGAATTAATTTTAATTCTGGAACGATGTTGATTGCAGACTCTACAATTTCCCAAAATACAGCGACCTATGATGGCGCTGGAATTCGGTGTAGCAGTAACGACGATCCAACTATAACGGTTACCAATTCTATAATTACCCAAAATACTACATCTCGAAATGGTGGCGGAATTTTCAACATAGGAGTAATTATGACAATATCTGGCTGTACAGTTTCAAATAATATTGCGACGAAAAGTGGTGGCGGGATTTATTTCGAAACAGAATCAGCAACTATTAAGAATAGTAAAATTTTAATGAATACTGCAAAATTGGGAGGTGGAATTTATAGTGATGATTGGAATGGTTCAAGTATAGATATAACTAATAGTTCTATTGCCCAGAATACAGTAACAGAACATGGGGGGGGAATTTACAATACAGCAAATATAATGAATGTTACGAATAGTGTCATTTCAGATAATACCGCAAACTATGGCGGTGGAGTTTACAATTATTCCGGTCAACTCACTGTTACGAATGACACCATTTCAGCAAATATGGCAAGTCTTGGAGGTGGAATTTATAATTACTCTGATTTAGGCGTGTACAATTGTATTATTGGACTCAATGGCAATGAAAACACAAATGGTCAGGATATTTGGACATATAATCGCGAATATGCTCAAACAAGGGTGGCAAGTAGTTTAATCAGCGTGGCGAATGCGAAAACTGGTAAGACGTTTTATAGTTATGGCAACTTGATGGGAACTTCTGAAAATCCACTTTCCCCTGGTTTTATCGATCGCGAAAATGGCGACTATTCTTTACTTTCTACGTCGGTTGCGATTGATGCCGGACATAACTTTATTCTTCCGCAAGGAACAGAAATGGATGTGGCGGGGAATATGCGTATTCAGGGAAAACAGATAGATATGGGTGCTTACGAATTTGCGAGTGAGCGACCGGAAGGAACTCTGGAAACCGCCTCTACCATTGTCACAACCGGAATTGATGTTGTAGATGCTTATGATGGCTTGATTTCACTTCGAGAAGCGATTGCGTATGCCGAGGTTGGGGAAACAGTGACCTTTGACGAAACTGTTTTTGCGAATGATTGTGTGGTAGAATTATGTGGAAAAGAGTTGGTAATTGATAAAAGCATCTATATAGACGCCTCCAATCTTGCCAATAAAGTTACTATCGATGCAAATAAAGTCTCACGTGTCGTGTCAATTCTCGGAGGAGATAAAGTTGAGGTACAGTTAAAAAATTTATTATTAACAGGTGGGAACGCTGGAGGTGTTAAAGTTGGAGGTGGAATATATGCTGATGGTATATTAACTATGACAGAGTGTACGATTTCTGGAAATACATCTGCATACGGTGGTGGAATTTGTCTTTCTTCTTCCCGTGCATATATTACGGACTGTATAATTTCTGAAAATACTATCCTTTCGACGAAATCTGGCGGTGGAATTACATGTCAAGATGGAACGTTTACGATTACGGATTGTACGATTTCTGGAAATACTTCTGGATATGGTGGTGGAATTTATCAATCCAGTGGCAAACTAAACATTATAAACTGCATCATTTCTGAAAATGAGGCGACTTATGGAGGGGGGCTCGATGTCAGGGGCGATACAGTCATTACTAATAGTCTGATTTCGAATAACGAAGCAGAATCTGATGGCGGTGGAATTCACTGTTATCAAGGTTTTATTACCCTTACAAACTGTACGATTGCAGGAAACCGAACAATGCCCTATTATTATAATGAGGGATGCGGAATATACAGCTACAGTGGCAAAATTACCGCCTATAACACAATTATAGCCGAAAACTCTGGATCTACGGAGATAGTAGGAAGGATCACCGCTTACAACTGCCTTACCGCCTCCAAGATGACTAATAATAACAACTTTGTGTATAACTCTGATTTGCCTTTGTTTGTTGCTGGGAGTGGTTACCAATTACTACCTTTTTCTCAGGCTTGGAATGCCGGTAGTAATCAGTATGCTTATAATGCCGGTCTGAACAAAAATTCTTACTGTGTAAATGGTGCCACACGATTAAGCGGCGTTAGTATTGATATTGGCGCATATGAATCTGTAGCTGTTGACTTTTCGCAATATACTGTATATAATAAATCTGTCAATATTTCGTGGGAACAATATAGCCAAAATCTACGTCTTTCATGGATTTCGGGGGTTTCCAAGACCGTTTTGGGAACGTTTGCCGCCGAAGGAGAATTCGATTGGGACACCACCCAATACGCGAATGGTTATGGTCGCTTGTTGTTTGAGTATCTTGATGAATCAGGGAGTGTGGTTTTACAACTCGATTTTAATAGTGTAATTATCAATGACGAAAACGTTGTAATTCACCGTGACGTCATTTCCACCAGCGAAACGTGGAGCAAAGACAAAACACACGTGGTGGCTGGACGTGTTGAGGTTGCATCTGGAGCCGAAGTAACGGTTGAAAACGGAGCGATTGTTAAGTTCTGTGAAGGTGCATATTTATATGCAAAAGCAAGTTCTAACCTCACACTGGGCGAAAACGTGATTCTAACCCGATTAGAAGACGACACCGTCGGCGGGGATACGAATGCGGACGGGAATTTGAGCGTGCCGCAGGTCGGGAATAGTTATCTGCGTGGAAGCGGAAACTTTACCATTCCGGCTTCCGTCCAGATGAAGTATGTCCTCCAGACGACTTCCGGAACCATTTCGTCCGACCAGACGTGGTTGCCGGGACAGGTGTATCATGTGACAGGTAACCTGACCGTTGCGAGCGGCGCGACGCTCACGATTCTGCCCGGCGCGATTGTGAAGTTCGACCCCGGCACATCGTTAATCGTGCAAGGAACGCTCAACGCCGAGGGAAACGCCGCGCAGCCGATTATCTTCACGTCCATCAAAGACGATTCCTACGGCGGCGACACGAACGAGGATGACGGCGAATTGACGCCACAGGCGGGCGATTGGAATCAAATCCGAATCGCAGGCGGAAATGCAACCCTTAATCACACGAAAGTTTTGTATGGTGGCTCCGATGCAAATAACTCCGATGACGGCGCGATTTACGTCGCTAGCGGCTCCATGACGTTAAGCAACAGCGTCGTCGCTCATTCCAAACTCGTCGGTACACACAGTGGCAGTAACGCTAAACTTGACGTATACAATTCGGTTATCGAAGACTGTATGTACGGTACGCATAATGGAAACTACTATAACTGTACGTTTAATGGTTTGACGTATCTGATGAATACGAACTACTATTACTACGGGGGTAGCTATACCAACTGCATCATTGCGAACGTAACGAACAAATTTTACTCCAGTAACACGCCCAGTAATTATACCTACACCAACTGCGTATTCTACAATCCGAAAGGCACCGGACAACAGTCTTTCAGCGCAGTCGGTTCCAACGGCAACATTTGGGCGAATCCGTTATTCCGCGACGCGGCGAATGGTGACTATCGTCTCCAGGTGGGGTCGCCGTGCATTGACGCTGCGGACGGAATCTACGCGCCAGAAACCGATATTACGGGCGCTCCACGTTATGACGACCCGTACACGAACGACGTGGACGACAAATTCGCGGACATCGGCGCGTATGAGTTTAACGATTTCGCTGCGTCGAATATTGATTTGGAAGTTATTGACGTCAAGGCTCCTGCCAGCATTTCCCACGGTGAAGAAATTACGGTCCAATGGACCCTGCGCAACAACGGTTCCGACGCGGCTGTCGGTACATGGACGGACGAAATCTATCTTGTCTCCGAATATGGTGCTAAAATCCTCGTTGCCCCAGTCACCCACGCTGGTAATATTACCGGCAACAACACCCAAACCTTCTCCGCGCAGGTTGCCGTTCCACCGACTGTCAATGAAGGAAAATGGTATTTTGCCGTCCAAGCCAATCCGAACCGCGAGATTTTCGAGGGGGCGACTACTGGAAATAACTTCCTACGCGCCATAACGGTAACGGAGGTGAAATTACCGTCCCTCACGCTTTCCGACAACTTCACGATTGGCGAAAACGAACAACTTTATCGGCTCGACTTAGCTGCCGGTCAGGAATATACACTGAAATACACCTACCAAGATACGAACGCAATGAACCGTGTTTCGATAGTTGCTCGCGATGGTCTCATGCCAACGGACAATCGATATGACTGGTCGTCCGTGACCGCCTCGACAAGCGTTTTTGCAAAAGCGGACATTACGCATTATGACCGAGTTTCTTACTTATACATTCCGGCTGCAGAAGAAGCGCGTACAATCTATCTGCGTCTCTATACAACGAATTCCTCTGTTACTGGCAAAATGGAAAACGTTGCCAACTACTTCTCCATAACCGGATTTACAGGCGGAATTACAGATGATGAAATCACCAAGTATCAGTATGCTTACGAATCGGTGATATGGGGAGAACGTTCGACCGTCACCATCATTGGAACCGGTTTTGAAGAGGGAATGACTGCTAGAATCATTCCGAAACAAGGAGCTTTCGGTTTCTTAAGTACCACGACTTTAGAAGCGCAGGTGAAGGTTCTCACGCCCAATATGGCCACATTAACATTTAACATGGCTGACGAGACTATTGATCAAAAAAACATCCCACATACATACGATTTGGTTGTCAATGAAACGACCATGCCAAACGCAATTAAGACGCTTGCCCCAACCGCTGCCTCCTATGGCAAATTAACCGCGACACTCGACATTCCAGACTCGGTACGTTCTGGACGTACATATATTGGCTACGTAAACTACACGAACAACACCACGCAAATTCTGGAAGTCCCGGTATTTACGATCTACAGCGAATCGAACACCTCGATTGGCTATCTTAACGAGACGCCTACCGCAGGCAACAGCATTCAGCTTCTCGGAATCGGTACGCAACAACCGGGTTATCTCGCGCCGGGTGAAAGCGGACGTGTCGCCTTCCAGTTTATCGCGGGGAACGGGACGAAAATCAATCTCGGTTCATGGGTGAATAATCAAACCACTACACCGATGTTTGAGAGCGAATATTGGTCTACATGGGCTGAATTCCATGCCGACCTGTGCGAGGCGGTGAACCAGCTTGCCACGCGTGGTGAACGTAATATACGCTACGACGACGCATGCGACTTACTCGATGCACAAAAATCCGGTTCCGCCGCCACGGGACTTTCCGGTTTCCTCACCTATCCGGGAACTACGGAAGGGCTGGCGAATTGTGAACTGGTCGCGTCATGGACGGTCGGAGAAGAGACGTTCTACGACTACGCCACCTCCGATTCCGAAGGTTTCTACCTCTTCAACTTCCTGCCGCAAGACACGGAAATCACGCTGGAATTACAATCCGGCGCGTACAACCTCTCGCAGACGACGGTCACGCTGACGGGAAACAAAGACGTCACCAACTTCAACCTGACCGCACTGCCGTTCAGCACGATTTCCGGACGCGTCACGGACGTTTCCGGCCGTAGCGTCGGCAACATCACCCTCACCGCCGAAACCGCGACCGGCGAGCGCATCTACGCCACGACCGACCGTTACGGCGCATTCACCTTCGAAAACGCGCAACAGACGACCTACACCGTCAACATCGACACGTACGGCAAATACCTCTCTGTTACGCCCCAAACCGTCGCCGTCCTCGGCAGCAATCCAACGAGCGGCGTTAACTTCACCCTCGACCCGGGAATTACCATCTCCGGCACGATTACCGATGAAAACGGCGTGGGAGTGGAAGGCGTAGATATCTATATTCAAGATGTAAACGAAAATATTTTCAATGTTACTACGAATGCGGATGGTCAATATTCCATTTCCGGTTTTATCGCAGGTGAATTGCAACTTAAGACCATGGTAAGCGGTTACATTTCAACCATTCAGAAGTTGGTATTAACCGATTCTGAAGATACAGTCTGCGACATGACGCTGATGGAAAGTTATTCGCTTTCCGGAACCGTACGAAATGCAGATGGAACCGTGATTTCTGGTGCGACTATTGTGTTGACCAATTCTGAAGAAGAATTATTCCATACCACCACGCTCGAGGACGGCACCTATACGCTCGAAGAATTAAAACCGGGAGCGTATCAGATTGAGATTTATTCCGCCGACAATGCGCTCAATCAGAGAAGCGAAATCACTCTTGCGAGCAAGGAAACTTCTGGCATCGATTTCACTTGGACCGTTTTAGCGTCGGTTACAGGAACTGTTACCAATGGAAGTAGCGAGACAATCAGCGGTCTTTCCATTATTCTTTCCGATGGCGAACAATCTTGGCTGACCGAAACGAATGCACAGGGACAGTATACCTTCGCGAATCTGATGGCGGGAACCTATTCTGTTCAGGTTTCGGGGACGACTTACGCCCAGACCGTAACCTGCGAAGAAAGCGCTTCCGTTACGCAAAATATCGAGTTGCCATACGTCGGCGTTATTTCGGGAATGCTGAAAACAGCAGAAGGAACTTCCGCTGAGTTTGCGCAAATCTGGGTGTATCAGGAAGGAAAACAGATTGTTAAGTTGTTCACTGATGAAAATGGACAATTTTCCATCTACTTTAACGAGGCGGGCAGTTATGATGTCTACGCTTCAGGCAGCGATGGAATTTACTCCGCTCAAACAGGCGTTTCTGTCGAAAGTGGTAGTGAAATCACGCTTCAGATGGAACTTGGAACGAAATCCGTATCCGTTGCGTGTGAGAATCTGTTGAACGAAACCGAGGCAATTACGTGGGTAATTGCGCACCTAGATAAAGACGGATACGCGATTGAGCGAATTCAGGGAGAATCGACGACCGCAAGTTTCAATATTCAGGGATTAGTGGTTGGCGATTATAAACTTTTGGCATATCAAGGAAATTACTATGCCGAGAGTACCTTTACGATTTCCGATTCGGAAGAAACGGTCAATACAACGCTTTCCTTTGAGGAAAAGTCCACGCTTTCCGTAACGGTTCAGTTGCCGAACGACGCGGAAGTTGCGCTCGAAAACACGGTTGCGTTCCTCTACGATTTGGAATATAATCTGGTTGCACAGATGTATGCAGATGAAGAAGGAAACCTAAAATTTGAGCTTCTGGACGCAGGAAATTACACGTTAGTCCTCTTTAACGGAAAATACGCGCAGAGCGTTGCTGTAACCGTGGACGAAGTTACCGAAACGCAGACGGTCACGCTTGCGGAAACGTCGGTACAGTTTACCGGTACGGTTACATTGGACGGCGTAAAAGTCGAAGACGCGTGCATTCTCCTTACCGACGCAAATGGCATGGTTGTTGGCATTGCGTATAGCGACGCGGAAGGAAACTTCACGGTTTACGCTCTCGCTTCCGAGGTTTGTAACCTTCAGGCATGGTCTGGGAATTCTGAAACTTGTACTTTGGAAAACATACAGAAAGGTCAATCAATTGCGATTTCCTTGACGAGTTCCAACGTGCCAGCATATTCACTCCAGATTACCCCTGCAGCACAACCTGAACTACTTCCAACCGAATCCGTCGTCCTTCTGCCGACCAGCGACCTCATCCTCCAGCCTGTCGGCGCGGAAATTCCGTGGTATCAGAATAACTGGTTAGGGAAATATTGGCGTCAGGAAGGTTTCCTGAAAGAGGCGAATGAAAATTTCTCTGGTCATAGCATACAATCAACCGACTGTTGTAATTCCTGTGGTTATATGTATCCGGTATACAACAGAACCTATCGTAAAGCTACAGATTATAAGATGGAAGCAGAAAGCGCTCTGGCAGATTTGAAAAAAGCTAGAGATGATATCAGTAGTAAAGCTCTTGATACTGCCCTAAGTACAGGAAGTTTAATTGTAAACATTATATCATTTTTTGTACCCGGTGGGAAAATTCCACAGGCAATAAAATTGTTTGGCACTGTGATTGATTGTGTACAAATAATCAAAATTGGTATTGAGACCATTCCCGCAGTTTTCAATAAAGAAACTAGCGAAGCAGTGGCAGGCTTATGCGAGCTTTTAAAAAGTGACCTGAGGGGGATAGTTGCAGATTTTTGTGAAAAAGCAAGAAAAGAATTAGGAACAATTAAAAGTGACTTACAAACATGCTCACAAAATGGAACGTTTTTGGACAAAGACCTAATAGAGGCAAAAATAAAATCTCTTCAAGTTGAAACTAAAGCCATTACCGATAAATTTGCGGATATTGGTCAAAAATTAGAAAAAGTTTCTCAAGGCGTTACAAATGTATTTAATACGTCAAAACAAGACAGATTACTTGAAAATGCGATAGACCTAGAAAACCTTAAAAAAGTAGAAAATTTGAAAAAAGCTGCTCAAAATGCAACAGCCGTTGTAAAGGGAATTGCAGGTTGCTTTGGAATATTGGATTTAATGGATATTGTTGCTGGCGTTAAAAAACTTAATCAATTAGGCGAGAATTATAACAATGCGTATGATTATTGTAATGACCGCGTATTTGACTTCAAATATGAAGTCGAAAAATTAGACCGCGAATATCCCCACTGTACGAATTCATCTTGTTCATGCCATGACGACGATGATGACGATGATCCCCCCAAAGACGATCCGAAGGATGATGACGATTCTGACGAACCGAAATCCGAAGACCCCAACGAGGTGACGGGACCGGTTGGGGTGGATTTTGAAGGGTATAATGCCGGGACGGAGGACGAGCCGTTTTTGGTGATTACGAGCGACAACTGGATTAGCGGCGAGGAGACGTATGATTATTACGTCTATTTCGAGAATAAAGCGTCGGCGAGCGCGGCGGCGCAGGAAGTTTTCGTGGATATGGTCATGCCGGAAGGGTGGGACTGGGAGACGTTCGAGCTGACCGAGGTCTGTGTCGGAAACCAGATTTTCGACGAGATGAACGGCTATGCCGACGGGATTTGGACCGTTTCGCAGACCTCGACCGGCGACAAGATTCAGATTTCTTCGACGATTGATGAAGAAACCGGTGAAGTCAAGTGGTATCTCCGTTCATGGGTCGAGAGCACGTCCGACCACTTCCCGACTGATGCTTATACCGGTTTCTTGCCACCGAACGACGAGAATCATTCCGGCGAAGCGTACGTTAAATTCCGCGTCAAGTTCCGCGACGATTTAGTGACCGGCGACAAGGTGGAAGCGAGCGCGTCGATCGTTTTCGATACGAATGAGGCGATTGTCACCAACACGTGGCACAACACGCTCGACCGCGAAATTCCGACGGCTACGCTTACGTCCGTTACGTTCGTCGATAACGCGATTAACCTTGCGTGGGAAGGCGGCGACGGTGACGGTTCCGGCATCCACAACTGGAACGTTTACGTCTCGGTAAATGGCGCGGACGCGACGCTCTGGCAGAGTTTCGACGCGAGCGTCACGACGGCAACGTATACGGAAATCGATGCGGAATCGGTCTATGAATTTTACCTCGTCGCGGCGGATAAGGCGGGGCGCCTCAGCGATTCGGCGGAGGAAAAGTGGGCGGTTTCTGCGAAAAACCTCATTTCTAACCTGAAGCTGTCGAATAATATGGCGTTCCTGAATGCTCCGTTGACCGCGACGGTGAAGGAAGATGCCGCGACGGTGAATTACCAGTGGTATCTCGTGACGCAGGAAGGTTATGAATACAAGATTGAAGGCGCGACTAGTGTGACATACACACCGAGAGCAGAAGAGCTGGGATATTATCTGAAAGTCGTTGTGACGGGTATCGGCGATTACGTCGGTGAGTTGTCTTCCATGACGATTGCGCCAGTTCTGAAGAATTTCGCAACGCCGATTCTTCAGGCAATTGATGGACGGCCGAATCTCGGAACAACGGAGAGTTTTAATCGTCTGGTTAATCTAGTCACGGAATGGGATACGCTTAATGTGGAAATGCGACTGGCTAACCTCGAGGTGCCGGCCGGCGCAGTCGTTTCGCGGACGGTGACTTTCGATACGGGAATTTATCGTGTAGATGCCGACGCGCTTCAAGTGGCGGACGGGTGGAGCGCGAGTGTAAGTTCTGAAACCGACGCGGAGGGAATGTGCACGATGAATCTCATTTTCGTGGCGGAAACGGAGATGTTGTTGGATAAACATGTCGTAGCGTCGCTCTCGCTTACACCGACGGGGACGGGAATGGAAGAAAACACGATGGAAATGCTGGGCGTAACCATCGAGAAAATGAAGTATGACATGACCGGTGACGGAGCGGTGACGATTCTCGACCTCGTGGAATTTGCGCGCCTGTTCGACCCGGAAGGGAAAAAGGGCGAGTTGAATGCTCCGGCAGACTTTAACGGTGACGGAAAAGTCGATATTCACGACCTCGTGAAATTCGCGCGACAGTTTAATAAGAAATGTCCTGTTCTCGTAGAAAACGTAGGAAACAGAGAGGAAAATGAGGTGGAATTGGTTCCAGAGCCGGTTTCCGAGAATGTTCCTGTGGAAGTTTTCAAGACAGTGGCCGAAACGGTTTCCGAGACAGTTGTCGAGCCGGTGTCTGCGGTGGTTCCTGAAAGTTGTTCGGAGGCTGGTCCAGCTGTCGTTCCAGTTGCAGTTTCTGCGGCGATTTCTGAGGTGATTTCTGGGAAACCTGCCGTCGTGACTGTTGCGACGGAGGCGGAAATGCAGAAAATGCCGACTGCGCCT
>JAUNAI010000090.1 GCA_030527705.1 Planctomycetia bacterium
AGGAGCACCTGCATCTACAGAAGCCCCCGTACCTACAGAAATACTCGTGTCAACTGGAATGCCAGCATCTACCGGAATACCTGCGTCAGCAACGAATTCCGTATATGGAATCATTTCCACCTCGGTAATTCCTATGCCTGTGACATTCAGAGTATCTTCCCGCGTCATCGTATCAGGTGTTGCGGAGTTGCTCATTAGGCTTTCGAGTGCCACCGGTTCAAGAGCCGCGAGGGAGATAGTACCGGAAAGGTCACCCGTAATCTGGGAGTCCGTAACTGTACCAAGATCCACTCCGACACCTTCTTCCGTGGAATAATCGTACTCGAACGGGAAACCAATTTCCAGTTTCTGTTCCATACGATAATTCAGGTCCGCTTTTCCGGTTAATTCTACCTTGAACTGTCCCACGGACGCCCACACACCGTCTGAAGGGATAATTGGTTTATTCGTAATTCCCTGTGCACTCATTAGAAGTGAACTGATTTTCCATTCATTTCCTTCTTGCACGCCGACGGACTGTGAGTTGGACGCGAGATTAATATGGGAGGCCGCTTCCGTATTCACATAGAGTGTCAGCGCGTCCGACAGTGCATACGTAGCATAAGTCGATAGGAATTCTTTCGAGTAAATCGGTAAATCACACTGAAGCCAGACATTCAGATAATACGTTCCTCCCTCCATCGCAATTTCAGAAATGGAAGTCGGTAAAGCATCAACTGTTTCATCGTACGACTTCTTAGTCAGCGTCGTCTTAATCTCGAACGGTTTCTCATACGGTAACGCAAGTTTAAATTCCTCCGTTCCACCCGACGCGAATGTCAGTTTCACTGTTATCGGCGAGCGTTCCTGTGTCACCTGATACGGAGCATATTCCACCGTTAATCCACCATTTTCATTCAGGCTTACCGACTTAATCGCGTGATTTTCTGGCAATTCCGCTTCCGTAATGCTTACCGACGCAGGATTTCCGACCGTTTTAGCTGGAATTTCTACCTTTAATAGCGTTCCCGACGCAGAGTAATTCTGATAAATGGTGATGACTTCATTTATATTCAGAATCTGAGCCGTGCATGTGCCTTCCAGAACGCTTTCTTCTTTTAAGATAGAATTCGCGCCAATCGTTGAAACGTGAACATCTTTATCTTTTTCGCTCAGAGTAACGGAAACGGTCATTTCCGCATCACGCAGTAACTGGTAGACCGATACTCCGTCAATTCTCCGGTTTTTATAATCCACATCTTCCACGAAAATACCTTCCGGGTCAAGTGAATTTAGCATATCATCCGCGAGAATGGAGCCTGATTTCACCACAGTTCCAGCTGTCAGCGTAGAACCGATAGCGACTGTCGTGGTAATGTCCGTTTTTTCGGAAATAGTTACCGATTCCGTCAGCGTTCCACTCACTTCCTTATAATTATACGGATTCAGACTCGCATCCTGAATCGTGACCATTTCCGGAATCACAGGATTTTCCGGAGTGTCTGGTTTATCCGAATTTTCCGTAATCACAAGATTAATCTTGAAGTAGCCGATTTCTGATTTTACGAGAGTCGTGGATTTCGCACTTACGGTGACCATCAGGCCACTATCTTCCGTCACGTAACCTGACTCAGAGGCCGTAAAGGTCAATTTTCCGTTTTCGAGCGTCCACATTCCTGCCGACGGATACGATTCTAACTCGAATTTCAGCTCCGAATTCTGAGAATCCTGAATTAACTCCGCCAGCTCAAGTGTGTAGACACCTGTATCATTCTGCGTCTCATTCCACACATACGCGCCATTCTCATCCAGCGTCACATCCGCTTTCCATTCCGGTACCGACACAATTTCGATCGCACGGAATGTGATTACACACAGATTGCTCGCCTCCAGTACTTCCGTGTCCGCTCCAGAATTACTTCCAGCGTCCGCTCCAGTGTCCGGTTCTGTATTCTGGCTAAATTCTTGTACTGTATATTTCAGCGTCAACTGTACATTCGCCAGCGTGTTCCAGGCTACGTCACCTATGAGTGTTTCTCCGGCGGCGTTCACAATCCGCGAACGTTCCATGCGTAAAATTCCAGTTACCGCGTCCGTCACGAATGAGAAGTAATAAGTCGTTCCTTCCGCATTCCGCAGAAGTACGAATCGGTTTTCCTCTTCCGTTTCCGTATTATTTTCCGTTACGATTTCCGCAGTGTAACCATCCGCAACGCTTTCCACTGTCACTCCTGCGAGTTTCAGCGTATTTCCTTCCGTAACAGGCGCGCACCCATTCAGAAGATTCAGAAGCAGTACGTTACTCAACGGATAATCCGCAGCCTTCAGATTCGTGGTCGGCTTCTTTACTTCTTCCTGATACATTACCGACATTCCGAAAATTGTCGTCCGATTTCCTGCCGTGTCCTGGCCCCAGATGAAAATTTCGTTGACTTTCTCCAGATTAATCGGAATTCCAGCTTCAGAATCATATAGGACAGCGTCACCGTCCATTTTTCCATCTTTTCCGAAGCAGTAATAGAGTTTCGGTGGGTCCGCGTCCGTATTTTCCGCAAATAACGGCGAGACTTTAACGACCGTGTTATGTGTAATAAACTCGTAACTTTCTCCTTCAACTCTCTCACAGTCGACAAGTTGGAGCGAGTTCAGGGCAGGAATCACCCGGTCGATCACGACCGTTTTCTCTCCGCAATTCTGAGTATTTCCTGCGACATCTGTGACGGTAAATTGGAAGGTATACGTACCATCTGCCAGCACTTTTCCCTGAGAATCCACTCGGTCATTTTCATACGTCAGCACGCATTTTCCGTCGGTGATTTTCCCAGTCGCATACAGAACAGACTTAATTGTGCCGTCTGAAGCCGTACTTTCAGCCATCACCGTCACCCACAGGTTTTCACTGCCGGTATTACTGAATACCAGCTCAAATTTCGGTTCCGTATTCACGCGTGAGTCACTTTCACCCGTTTTTTCAAGCGTGATTGTTGCATCTACATTTGGAACCGTCCGGTCAACTAACACGTTTAGAACCTGTTTAGGCACATTTCCAGAAACGGAATCATTTCCGGTATTATCTGTCCCTGCGACTTCAAGTCGGTACTCACCTTCTGTAATCGGTGTTCCGTCTGTGTTATAAAGTCGTAATGTGACCAGATTTCCTGATTCTGTGTAAACATAATTATATGAAATACCCGCCTTTAACGTTTCACCGTTGGCGTTCTGGAGCAGATTTAGCGCGTCCAGAATTTTTTCTTCACCATTTTCACCAACGAAATAAACCGAAATCTGGGCATTTTCCACACCTGAAACGTCATGTAGCATGCCAGAAATTACGATTTCTGCACGATTCGTCGCCAACAGGTTGGCTGTTTCATTATATCCATTTTCCGGCTGCCCTTCCAGTTCAACATCTTTCAGGACTGGCGCCTGATAATCATGTGTATAATGAGCGACAAAACTCAGGTTTACGATTTCTCCGAATTCATCAATTGCCGTGATGATAAATTCAGCGGAAACTCTTTCTTCACCATTTTCCGGAGTGACTGTATAACGGAAATGAATCATTCCCGTCTCTTCATCAATTTCGGCCTGAATCGGGCTGTTTTCCACCGTACTTGACAGGTAATAATGTAGTCCATTATGTCCTTCCGCGAAAAATTCAGCCGCATTAAGCGTTTTCCACGTCGATTCTTCGCCGACGATCTGATAAAAACCATGATTTTCGAGCTGTAACCCCTTTTCTGTTACTGTCGGCATGTCATTCCACCAGATACGGAAGGCTTTTTCACCAGAATTTCCAGCATCATTCACCACTTTCACCGTCACGATGTTCAGACCGTACTGTAAATTCAACACACTGTCTGTAATTACGGTTTCTTCTCCGTTCTCACCGTAACGAATCGTCATTTCAGAGGTGAATTCACCATTGTCGACAATTTCGACACCTAGATCGTACACGCCGTCCTCGGTATCCTGATTACTTAGATACATGGAATCAAGCGTTTTACCGTCCCATTCATATTTTCCGTAGTTGCTCGAATCGTAATTCTCTTCATAATCTCCGTAAATTTCTGGAGCCTGCGTCGTAATTTCGACAATTTTATCATTTTCTTCCGCTTCTTGCGTATTACCAGCGACGTCTACCGTTTTAATCCGGAATAGCCAGAAACTGTCCGCGAGAGGTTCCGTCATCAGATATTCCAACGCGTCGAACGTGCCTGCTTCCTGATTCCAACGAGCCTGAGCGTAGAGCTGCTCTCCATCCATTTCACTACCGGAAATGTAAATGTGAACCCACAGTCCATATTCCTGTTCCATTTCAGAAACTTCTGTTCCTGAGACGGTAATCGTGAATTCCGGATTCTTATTTACGCGGTCTGTTGACGTTCCCGTCGGAATAACGGTCATTTCAGCCGTTATGCTCGGTATCTCCGCCTTCACGAGAATATTTTCCATTTTTACGCCCGACTCTTCCGTCGTAGTGTTTCCCAGCGTGTCTGTAGCGTAGAAGGTCAGCGAGTAAACACCATCTGTCAGGTTCAGTAATGACAGCTCGAAAGTCCCGGTTTCCACGTCGTAGTAATAGACATAATCAGCGTCTTCCGGCATTTCTTCGAGTAGATTGATTTCATAACTAGTCGTACCGTTCTGAACTTTAATGAAAGCCTCCGCGACTCCCGACGCGTCCAAAAGTCGGCCTGTCAGAAGTAATATATCTTCCTTTACCAGATATTTTATGTCGGTATTTCCTACGACGTCGGTAACTACATTATTCGCAATTATTAGTTCATTCCACGTTGGTGCGACGGTATCCACTACGTAAGTCAGCGTGAAAACCAGTTCCGTTTTCATTCCATTTTCTGCCGTGGCTGTTACCGTCACTTCTGTAGTCAGCGTTTTTCCCGTTTCCGGAACTTTCTGATAATTGAAAGAGAGAATCCCCTCTTCCGAGACGGCACATTTTACCCAGTCATTTTCTGCGACAGAAACGTCGAACGTCAGTGATGATGAATACGTGAATAACATGTTCAGGTCGAGCGTTTTACTCGATTCACCTTCTGGAACGACTGCCTGAGTGAAGCCGTATTTCTGGAGAATTTCTCCCTCTTCCGTCAGTTCTGGTAAGTCTTCCAGAATTACCAGATAGGTCTGTGAGGTTTCATTTCCTGCCGCGTCTACGACGGTGAAAATAATCGTATTCAGTCCATTTTCCAGAACGAAATCCGCGACCCATTCTGTTTCAGCAACTCTTTCACTTCCAGTTCCGTCCGTATTTTCCTTTTTCTGAATCGTTACCGACTTTCCATTCTGCGTGACAGTCACCGTAGTGGCTGTTCGATCTGATACGACTGCAGTCAGTTGCAGATTCGGCTCTGTTACAAGCATAGAGTCGAATTTTTCTTCGTCCTTATAATGATTATTTCCCTCGTATCCCTGAACTTCCAGAATCGGTTTAACGCGGTCAATCGTGATAGTTTTTTCACTGTTTTCCTCTTTACGGACATTTCCAGCTGCGTCAATCGTCTGGACTGTTACCGTGTACGTTCCATCATTCAGCCACTTGGCGTCATGATTATATTCCAAGTCGCCGAATTTACCGGTCTGAGCATCGTATTTGGCTACAGCATACCGAATTGCACCATTATTTGAGTTCGTGAGGTAAATCTCGACCCAGAGTCCCAGTTCCTTATCCGCTTCCGTAGAGGTTCCGGTCGCCGTAATTTTCATTTCCGGATATTTCGCAAAAAATTCATCCGTTTCCACCGTCGCACCCACACCCGGTTTATCCGTGTCGACGTACACGATGGTTTCCTGAATCGCGTCTTTTTTACCGTTCACTTCCTGAACTGCCAGCGTGTATTTTCCGTCTTCCAGACCACTGAGCGTCAGTGTAAATGCTCCGGTTTTACTGTCATACGTGTATTTTACACCCTCTTTTTCAGCCTCTGCGTTGGACGCTTTCATCAGGTCGATTTTCTCATGAATCAGCGTCTTGCCACGATAAACGTTTAGCGTCGCGCCTTCCGATTTTTCCGGAAGCGTTAACTTGCCGGAGAGCACGATAGAATCCTGATTCACGATGTGATCCACTTTCGCCAGAGATTCTTTCGCGTAATCTTTCTCAATTTTCGTTTCTGTCCAGTACGTGACCTCATTCGAGTACACATAATTCAGCGTGAATGTCAACGTGCACGATTCACCGGTCGTGTTCTGCGCGATAACCGTGATTTTAGCCGTCAGTGGTTTCCCTTCTTCCGGTTTCTTCTGATAATCGAAACTCAACACGCCTTTAGAACTTGCGGTAACCTTCACGACACTCGTGTCAGAACTGGCTGCGCCGAACGTCAGACCAGCGTCATAATTGAAATAGTCGTAAAGGTCTAACGCTTTCGTTGCAGTGCTGGTTCCGTTATAGGTTTCTGTGAAACCGTTCTTCTGGAGGTCTTCACCCTCTTTAGAAAGCGTCAGTTTCTGAGAGAAATAGACCAGATACGTCTGTTTTGTCGCGTTTCCGGCTGTGTCAGTCGCGGTGACGACGATTGTATTCAGTCCGGCGGTCAGCGTGAAATCATACGTCCAGACACCATCTTTTTCTTCTTTTACCGTTACTGTCGTATCATTATTTTTACATACCACGGAAGCTACACCGTTCGTGTCGGAGACCGTAAATTTCAGCGTCAGATCTTTTTTACTCACCAGCATGGAGTCTTTTTTCGTCTTGTCGCTGTAATTGTAATTCGCGGTATAACCGTCCACTTTCACCGTCGGTCCTGTCTGGTCCGCCACAACCTGAATTTCGACGGATTTATTATCATAAACGTTTCCCGCAAGGTCATCCACGACAACTTTGAGCGTATGTGTCTCTTCTTTCAACGCAACTTTAATTTCTGCGTCCTTGATGGAAAGTTTTCCGTCCGTTCCTTGACTGAATAAGGAGCTTTCTAACAGTTTCCGTGCAATTTCATTACCATTTTTATCGTATACGCTGACGTAAATTCCTTCTGCATGATCTTCTAGTGCCGCTTTAATGGATTCAAGCGTGGCTTTATCCGTCGCGTTCAGGTCCACGACGAGCGTGAATTCCTTATCTTTAACGTAATATTTTCCGTCCTCTTTATTCGCAGTAACTCCCTTAATCTCCGCACTTTCGATGAACACTTCCGGTGCGTCGGTGTCGAAATAAATCGTGTACGTATTCGACGGCATCGAGTGAGCGGAATCCGTCCACAGTTCCAACTCGATTTTTCCACTACATTCCGAATTTTTCGGGAACGCAAGTGTGAAGGTGTCATTCTCTTTCGCTTCATACGTCAATTTAATGGTATCATTCTTATCATCTTTATTCGTCAGCGTGTACTCACCCGATTTCGTCAGGTCGATTTTACCGGTATAAATTTTACCGTCAGCTGTCGTGTAGGTAACATCGACTTCTTCCGCGCGTGTGGAACCGCTGAAAATCAGGTCGTCCGTCTCACTCGTGACGAATGCGTATTCTTCATTCTCCGTCGGCGTTGGGGCTTTTCCATTCACTTTCAGGTTGTCGATTTCCGGCGTGATGGTAATTTCCTGCGTCAACGTGATTCCATCTTCATAGTTCGGGCGGATAATCGTGTCGAACGTATTCTGCGTGATTTTTCGGTTACCGTCCAGATCATACAGCGCGTCATAATTATCCGTCGAAATGTCCACGCCGTAAATATTCTTGTACATCGCGATGAATCGGTTATTTACACCGTGACCCTTACTCACTTCACCCTGAAGTGTATAATATTCATTACGTGTTACCGTGTTATTTCCGTCCAGATCGCCTGCGAGCGTAAACTGAACGTAATACATATTACTTAAATCTTCCGGCTTTTCATCCTTATCGGTTGCGTTGTCCTTATCAGCCGTATTTTCTTTATCCGCGCTTGCGTCGGCTTTCGTGTCTTTAGCGGTTTCGTCCTTTTTATCCGTTTCGTCCTTATCGGATTTATCGGAATCCACATCTTTTCCGGAATTGATGACGAAAACATAAGAATCTCCCAGCGTGTACTGCGCAAGAATGGAGGCGACTCCGTTTTCCATTTTCGCGGAGATAATCTTCACCTCTTTTTCTTTAGAATCGTAGATTTTTACATCATCTACGTCGAATTCGCTTCCGTCGGCAGATTTAATGTTCAGAACGACATACCGTTGGGAAACGTCGTCCTTATCCAGTTCGTTTCCGAAAACCGTCTGGAACGTGTTATCTTCGACGAGATTATCTTGCGTGAAAGAAATACCAGAAAGCATCTGGCGCGGTTCGAGAGCCTCAAGACTCGCTTTTCTTGCCTGACGAAATCCCTGATTGGAATGGTTCTGACCGTTGAAATTGCGATAGAAATTCTTTTTAAAGGACATAGGACCACTTTCTTTATTAAACGAGGGTGATTGTCGATACACGCAGTTCCGTCTGAGTTGTCAATTTCCTGCAGTATGCGCAAAAACGGAATAAGCATGCGTAAAGTGTATAATATATCCCTACATTATACACCGTCTTTTGTGAATAATCGGAAAAATTTACCGAAAAAATCGGAAAAAGTGGAAAATTTCTCAAATTTATTAAAAACCAGCTAGTTTTTTCTGAAAATTTACTCGGAGTGAATTGCAAAATAGAAGAAAAAGAGGTAAAATAGAAGAAGGAAATGAGAGAACGCTATATTAAATGAATATTGAATATTTATACTGATTCTACTTAAAAATTCAGGAAAGGGTGGTCCTTTCGGCAGTCGTTTCTGTAACGCAAGACGATGATGAAACGGAATTTTATAGTGCGTCAGATATAAAAATATTAGATAAGTAAATTGACATGGCTATTCTAAAATTATCACAATTAATTAATGGGCAGGATGCAGACATTTTTGCCGTGTTAACGGTACGGGACAAGATGACTGCGTCGAATGGGAAACCGTACTGGCGTGTTACGTTCCGGGATGACACGAAAGAAATCAGCTTTCCGATCTGGGAAAATACGTCGCTTTTTCCGCTCTGCGAGCAGGATTGGGCGGTCGGTGTGCATTATAAACTCCGCGCGATGTATGTAGAGGACCGATACGGTGGGAAGCTCGACATTCGGCGTATCCGACCGGCGGTGGAAGCGGACATGGCGGACGGCTATGACCCGAATATGGGTGTAAAACGCTCGAAATTCGACCCGGAAGAAATGTTACGGGATATTCTTGAGATTCTGGATAAGAACGTGACGGACATCGGTTTACTGAAACTTGCGCATTTTATTTTGGATCGTCATCGTGAGGAAATTCTTGTCAGTTCCGCCGCGATGGGGAAACATCATGCGCATGTTGGTGGACTGTTGGAACACACGCGAAATGTCCTCTGGAATGCGGTCACGCTTGCGCACCGGTACGAGACGATTCTCCCGCAGAATCCTCCGTTAAACGTGAGTGTTGTTGCTGTTGGCGCGGCGTTACACGACATCGGCAAGCTCCGTGAACTCCGTCAGACCGCGACGGGCTTCGAGTATACGCCAGAGGGAAATCTGATAGGTCATATCGTTCTTGGACGCGATTATATCCGCGACGCTGCCGAGGAATTACGTCGGACGGACCCGGATTTCAAGCTCGATTTTGAGGTCCAATTACGTCTGGAACACACGATTCTCTCGCACCAACGATTACCGGAGTGGGGGTCACCGAAAACGAACATGACGCCAGAATCGTTATTGATTCACTATGCCGATGATATTGATGCGAAATACTACATCATGTCCGCAATTTTGGAAGAGGTACCGGAAGACGCGGAGTTTTCTGATAAGAAAAACTCGATGAAGACGGCGATTTTCCGAGGCATACAAAAAACAGAGTAACAAAGAAGAAGAAAAAAAGCAAGCGTTCGTAGAACGCGATTAAAAGGTTTTTTGAAAGGGGGGCTGGGGGAAAACAATTTTGCAAAAATGTTTTCCCCCACGAGCGTCACGACATTACGGGTAGCCGATTTCTCCCGACAGGGTGAAATTCGGCGTAGTGTGTTTAGCCTAAAACCTCAGCCTCCCCTAAAAAGGTAGGCTTTAATGTTCCGTCCCATGTGTTTTCCGAGGAATTCCTGATGAATCCGCGAAATAATCCACAATTTCCGCAACGTCCAGACCGAAAACGGACAGATAGTGCCGAAAATACGAAAACGCCACACTTTTCTCCCAGTCCGCGTCGGCGTCAGCTCAACGTCCGCACGAATCGGCAACACTGGGTGGAATGCTTTTTGGCGTACAGTTCCGGGGAATGTCACCTCTCAAACAACACAGTGATGGCGTATCGTCGCGATTTAGAGCGTTTTTGCGCATGGTTGGGAGACCGGGATTTTCAAACATTACGCATTTCCGACTTTTCCGCGTACGTCGTTTGGCTCCGCGAGTTGGAACTTGCTCCCACCTCCATCGCTCGGCATATCGTGTCGCTCCGTATTTTTTATAAATACTTACAGCTGGAAGAGGTTATCTCCCAGAGCCAGGTGGAATTACTTGGAAGTCAGAAACTGTGGGAGCGCGTGCCGAAATACCTCACGCCACAACAGGTGGAGAAACTTCTCACAGCTCCGGGCGACGGGGACCGAACATGGTTACGAGACCGCGCGATGCTGGAGACACTTTACGCGACGGGGTGCCGAGTGTCGGAACTTTCGACGCTCCGACTGGCGGACGTGCATCTTGAGGAACGGTTCTGTAAATGTACCGGTAAGGGGAGTAAACAGCGAATTGTACCACTCGGTGAGAAGGCGGTCGATGCGATTATTCACTATCTGGAAGATGAATGGCCCCGACTGGCGGCACGTGCGGGAAAACGCGGTGTGGAACCGGTATACCTCTTTCTTTCGCGCAGTGGACAGATTCTCGACCGTCACCGAATCTGGGAACTGATTAAGCGTTACGCAATTCGTAGTGGCGTGCGACTGGACATCAGTCCACACACGCTCCGACACAGTTTCGCAACGCACCTGCTCATGAACGGCGCGGACCTCCGGCAGGTTCAGGAAATGCTCGGACATGCGAATATCATGACAACGCAGATTTATACACACGTGGATAGTACGCGATTAAAGGTGATTCATAAGAAGTTTCACCCACGGTCGTAGAATTAGCCTCTAAGCAGACGCTGATTAAGGCGCATTTTTGGGAGGCGACGTGTCTCGCGTCGCTAATTCCCCTCTTTTCAAGAGGGGTGGCGGACGGAGTCTGATGGGGGGGGCAGAAGTGGCTTTCACTCCGTAATTCAGAACACCCCCCACCTATCGGCGTACCCCTCTTAAAAAGAGGGGAATTTTGGAGACTTCTTAGGCCAAATTTTATATTTTCCGCCACTTCCGCGACGCGAGATGTGTCGCCTCCCAGATAATCAATATCTTTCCCAAAAGAGACTTATACCGATTATTCCGTCTTTTTCCCTTTTTTTCTCCTTTTTTTTTCTAAAAATTCTATTTTTTCACGTTTTTTCGTTGACAGAAAGAGAATGTCAATTATAATGGTAATGTATTATATATAATTTCAAATAACACTTAAAGGTGCCAAAATGAACAAATGGTTACATTCATACATGGGTGGTAAGTTGTGGAATCCGGGGGGGGGGGTAATATACAGTCTCTGGCTCCGAATGCGATTCGGAATGTCGCCTGTAAGGTTTCCATCGCACTTTTCGGGCTGATTGGGAGCATCGCACCTCTTCACGCGGGTTATGTCTGGACGCCGGACAGTTCTGGTGCTTACGCTGGTACGAATGCTCCTTGGGTTGCGGACGCGAACGTTCAGGGAAAATGGGTCACTTCCGGCACGAATACCTTCACTGGCGAAACGAACGTGGCTGGGAATGGTAATGATCAGTATCTCACGATTGACGGCGCGACGGTCACTTTTGAGGGCGCGTCACGTGTCGGACAGGATAAGCCGGCGGGGTATCTGACAATTCAAAATGGCGGTACGCTTAATCTGAAAAGTACGATTGCCATTTCGGACACCAGCGGTGTATCTACTGGTTATGTGAAAGTAGACGGTGGCACGCTGAACTCCACCTCGGAAGTGCGTCTCGGTTTCCACTGGAACGGTTATTTAGACGTGGTGAATGGTGGAAAGGTCACGGCTGGGACACTCTCGGTTGGCGGTCCTGATGCACGA
The DNA here is from genome assembly GCA_030527705.1 of Planctomycetia bacterium. Lineage (GTDB taxonomy): Bacteria > Planctomycetota > Planctomycetia > Pirellulales > Thermoguttaceae > RGIG3701. Next base: position 12,122 of record JAUNAI010000090.1, read on the forward strand.
AAAGGTCGTGGAAACCTCACCATCGGTGCTCTAGATACCGAAACCGTCACGGGGAATACGGGGACCGTGAGCGTTACAGGGAATCTGAATGTTAGCGGAAACGGTCCTTCTACGATTACCGTTAATAACGGTTCTCTCAGCGTGGCGGGTAACATGACGCTTGGTACGGCATCTACTACGCCAATGGAGTGTGAGTTAATCACAAATGTGAACGCACAGGGTACTCTGACCGTGGGCGGAACACTCGATTTCGCGAATCTCAGTACGACGAACGCGATTATGAATGTTAGTGGCGGTTCCGTAACGGCGAAAAACATGTCTCTCGGAAAAACTGCTGGAACGGGGACGCTCAACATCGAAAACGGAACGGGGGCGGCGGACGTAAAAGTTACAGAAACGCTCACCGTCGGCAACGCTGGAACGGGTAACCTGAATATGAAATCTGGAACGTTGACCGTCGGAACACTGAAAGTCGGCGATAAAGGTATATTTACCGCTACAGGCGGAACGTTGAAAGCTACCAATATTTCTGTGAATCCGAACGGCACGTTAAATCTTGGCGATAAAAATGCGGGAACCGTGGCGAATATCGCGATAGATACTGAAACTAACGTCCAAAAAGGCGTTATTTCTATTCAGAATGCGAAAGTAACGACGAACACGATTAACATCGGTCAGGGGAATAATAATACGGCTACATTGGAGGTCGGCGCAGGTGCGGTCTTAAATATAAATTCAGGTAAGATTCTCCGCTTAGGGTCGGGAGGTGCCACAGCTTCCGGAACTTTAAAAGTTCACGACGGCGGACAGGTTATCCTTCAGGGCACTGGGGCGCGTCTTCTCGCTGGTGACACCGCTGGAACGATGAACTATGTTGAGGTTATCGGCGCGGGAAGTAAAATTGTTGGTCTGGAAGCGGATGGTACTGCGGGTGGTACTTCTGTCAAATTAGGTTTCGGTTATCACGGTAGCGCGGAAGTGGTTATCGGCGACGGTGGCGCAATCACTGGTGTGGATGTTAACTTCGGTTATAATAAGGCGGATGATAATGTCTTACCGTCGAAACTTGATATTTATGGTAAAGATTCACTCCTAAAAGCGACGGGAAAACTTACGCTTGGTAACTCGAATATCGTCACGACGAATCTGATTGTTACTGAAGACGGCGTCGGTATGATTGATGCGATAAATATTAGCATGAATGCAGGAAGTACTCTGAATGTCGGCATCGATAATGGCGTTACCATTATTCGGAACTATACGGACGCTGGCTACGACGTTCTGAATACGGAATCGAATATCAGTTTCGATTCTACTAGTATCTGGAAAACAACGAAAAATGGCACAGTCACGAATATCAAACTTGACGAGGCGAAATTTGCCGGCCTTCTGCGTACAAGTAGTATCGTTACGGTAGATAATTCGCTCCGTGAGACTGGGTGGGCCAATGCAGAGATTGGTGATGAAACGTATATTGACTTGAATTTAGAAAATATTACGGATTTTGACCAGACGAATCTTCTTGCTGACTGGTTGATGGATGGATATGATGATTCCTTTACGGCGGTTGTTTCTTCGATGGATACGATTACGTTGTTCGACGTGGAACCTGGGAGTGGTATTTTCGCATGGGATTTTGCGAGTTTTAATGATTTGAATGGTCTGAATGTTGGTCTTGCTTCCATGACAGCATATGTTCCAGAGCCGTCAACGTGGGTTCTTATGATTCTCGGTGGTTTCGGACTTCTGGTTGCACGTGGAA
>JAUNAI010000442.1 GCA_030527705.1 Planctomycetia bacterium
AAACTTTATGAAACCGTATGTGGGATACAGAGTTTTACGGAATTTTACAGAAAAGTAAATCGATAATCGGGAGATTAAGATGTTTTTTAACTTAAGAAACGTGAGCGTTTTTCTCGGAATTGCTGTGGCTATCGGGGCCGAGATACTCTGCGCGGCAGAAAATGGTGTGGCAACTGGAGTGAAAACTGGAGTGAAAAACGTATTGGAAACCGGAGTGAAAACCGTTTTTTCTACGCCAGAGGGGATGAAGTCCATTACACCGGCTGATTTTATATCGGTAGCTGAGCCGGAAATGATGTTCCCGAATTCCTCGACGACCGGGCTGGAACAGTGGATTCCGAATCGCGCGAAAGACCCGTCCGTCGTCTGGTTTCGTGATCAGTATCTACTTTATTTCTCGATTTTCCCGACGAAAGAAACGCCAGTGGAGTGCTGTCTCGGAATCGGAATCGCAGCGAGTCAGGACCTGAAAAATTGGAACCTCGTCGGTATCGTTACTCCGTTAACGGAAGTCGATCAGAAAGGGTGCGGCGCTCCATGTGCGAAAGTCTGGGACGATAAAGTTCACCTCTTTTATCAGTCTTACGGAAACGGTGCAGCGGACACGATTCTCTATGCAGTTTCTGACGACGGAATCCATTTTACACCACACGCAGATAATCCGATTTTTTCCCCGTCAGGTGACTGGACTAATGGCCGAGCGATTGATGCGGACTTTTTCGAGTTCAACGGAAAATGTTTCCTCTACGTCGCTACACGTGATAAGTCGGGCAAGATTCAGAAAATAGCTGTCGCGACAGCCGAAAATCGAGATGAAATCGGACGCGGAAAGTGGACGCAGACCATGGATGAATCCATTTTGGAACCTGCTTTGCCGTGGGAAACGAAATGTATCGAAGCGCCGACACTTCTGGAACATAACGGAAAAGCGTACATGTTCTACGCGGGCGGATATAATAATGACCCACAGCATGTTGGCGTGGCGGTAAGCGACGATGGGCTTCATTTTACACGCTTGTGGGATGTCCCCTTCATTAAGAATGGCCCGGACGGACAGTGGAATCACTCAGAAACCGGTCATCCCGGCATTTTCCGGGATCATGATGGTCAGGTTTATCTTTTCTTTCAGGGAAACGCGACTCACGGAAAAGACTGGTACCTCAGTTGGGTGAAAATCGGCTGGAAAGGAGAAAATAACGACATTCCGTATGTGATGGAGTAGTTTTTAGGGAAATCCGAGAATCCGTGAAATTAGAAACTCAGAAATAGACCAGAAAACTTTCAGGAAACTTTTTATATACCAATTCCTCTTGAAATTTCGAGGAAGAACGGTCTTTCCTATAGTCATTTCATCAACGCGAAATGACGGTAAAACGGAATTTTATAGTGCGTCGGGTATAAATAGAGAAAAACCTGCGACTTAACCGCAGGTTTTTCATTTTCGTATTTCCTTTTTCTCTAACGCCGACCAGTTTCCACTTCCATCTCTTTCGCGATGATTCGACGTGCCATTTTAGCGTAATGATCTGGATTTTCACGGAACTTGTCACGATTCTCTTCCGTCGCGAAAACGAAATTCAGATCGTCATACCGAATTCCGAAACGTCGCGTTCCGTGAACTCGCTGGTTATTATCCGCAAGTTGTACGATGTCAAGTCCATCAGAAACGAGTGCGTAATAAGCCGGATTTTGGATGAATTTCTCATACGCGTTGATACTGGCGAAAAAGTAAACACCGTTCGCGTAATGAGCGAAAATCTCTTTATTTCCAATTTCCCATTTATTTGCCTCCACCATCGTTACCGGACAGTATCCGTCCAGCAACATCGGCATTTTCGGCGCATAACCTGCATGATACAGATTCGGGGAAGGAGTCGTTTTCGCCTCTCCCCATGTTTTAACTGCATCCAGCTCATCCGACGGCATTTCTTCTTCCGACTGCACAACGATTTTCGCTTCATGTTCTAATGGACTGTGAAGCTCGTGCACTTCCGTTTCCTGTTCCGACAGGTCGTCGCTGAGCGTCGGCGCTACTTCCAGAGAAAGAAGGTCATATTCTCCTGCGGATTCTAGTTCGGAAGATGAGGTTATATCGAGGGCTTCTTCAGTGTGTTCAGCCGCTACGTAATTCGTTCCGTCGTCAGCTTCCACTATTTCCGCCGTTTCCGACGCAACTTGCACAAGTGTACCTTCCAGTTTTGTTTCTGAATTGGTTTCCAGTGCCGGTGGTGCCAGAATCTCCGACAGTTCCGATTCCGGCGTTACAGAACTCGCCTGCATGGCTGGCTCCATCTGGAGTGCTTTCACATGTATCGTTTCTTGCTGGGTCGCTTCAACTTGCGCTACCTCCATCTGGAGTGCCTTCACCTGTGCTGTTTCTTGCGGAGGTATTCCTGTCTGTACCGTTTTAGCTTCTGCGACGACGGTCGGTTGCGGAACGGGAACGTTCTGGGTAACTCGCCAATTTTCATCAATTGGAGTGGTTAAGGCCGGGAGATTTACTCTTGCGGCTGCGTTGGTCAGGAATGAACTGTATTT
>JAUNAI010000443.1 GCA_030527705.1 Planctomycetia bacterium
CCGAGAATACCGTATCAACAGAGATTAAATATCCCTGTTTCAGCGGAATTTATCCTCATTTGGCGAATTTCAATTATGAACATGAATGCGGAACCGGCGCGGTCGTACCGTGGGCGGGGAAGCTGTGGATGATTACTTATGCCCCGCACGCGCCATACGGGTCGTCGGACAAGCTGTATGAGGTTTTTCCGAATCTCGATAAGGTCACGCGCCCGGAATCGATTGGCGGAACACCTGCGAATCGCATGATTCACCCGGAATCGAAGCAGTTATTTATCGGTCCGTACGTGATTGATAATGAAGGAAATGTCCGCGTCATCGGTGTGAAGGAAATGCCCGGCCGTCACACGGGAAATGCGCGTCACCTGACCGACCCGGAAAATATGATTTACTGTGGCACGATGGAAGAGGGACTTTATGAAATTAACGTCCATACGCTCGCGGTGAAACAGCTGTACTGCGACTCGAACGGAAAAGATGCGGGTTATTTCGACATTCTGCCAGGTTATCACGGAAAAGGTCTCTATTCTGCGCAGGGACGTGTCGTGTACGCGAATAACGGGGAACAGTCTGCTGAAGCACGCAAGAATCCCGACGTTCCTTCCGGCTGTCTCGGTCAGTGGAACGGAAAGGATAAAGACTGGGAAATCGTCCTGCGGAACCAGTTTACGGAAGTAACCGGACCGGGCGGAATTCTCGGAAGTCACCCCGACCGTGACACGCTGTGGTCGATTGGGTGGGATTATCGCTCGCTGATTCTGATGGTTCTCGATAATGGAACGTGGTATAAATACCGACTGCCGAAAACGTCGCACTGCTACGACGGCGCGCACGGCTGGAATACGGAATGGCCCCGAATCCGCGAAATCGGCGACCCGGAAGACCTTCTCATGACCATGCACGGACAGTTCTGGCATTTCCCGGCCAGTTTCACCTCGAAAAAAGCGTGTGGAATCCGTCCGCGTGCTACGTATCTGAAAGTCGTCGGCGACTTCTGCCGCTGGAATGATCGACTTGTTTTCGGGTGTGACGACACGGCGAAAAGCGAGTTCCTGAACAAGAGTCCATTTAAAGGTACGCTGTCGGAACCGGGACAGTCGAACTCGAATCTATGGTTCCTAGAGCCGGAAAAACTCGACACGACGCTCGGCACGCCAATTGGACGCGGAGCAGTCTGGTTTAAGGAAACCGTAGAAGCCAACATGGTCAGTGAAGCGTTCCTTTTCGGTGGCTGGAACCGTCGGAGCGTTCATCTGAAGCATGACGCGGGAAAAGACGTGACTTTCCGCTTCGAAATTGACCGAGCAGGGAATGGAACGTGGGAAGAATTGCGGACGGTTACGACTGCCGGCGACTTGTGGGTCGAATTCCTAGCCGACACGCCGGGTGAATGGATTCGCGTCAGCGCAAGCGAGAAACTCCCGACCGCGACGTGTATGTTCCAGTATGCCATGACGGAAAAACGTCCGGTAATGGACCGGGATAATCGTTTCGACGGAATCGCGAAACCGGGCGCGAAAGACGTGCTTGGCGGTCTGTTCTGGGTACGGTCGGATAACCAGCATCTCGCGGTCATTTCACAGATCGTGAAAGACGGAAAAATCGTCGGTGAAAAGTATTATGAACTCGACGAAAATAGTAAATTGGTGAGATTTTCGAAAGATTACGGCGGCGGAGAAGCGGGGACGATTGAACGGATTAAACCGCGTGTGGCGATTTCGACACTGCCGGAAAATGTGTATCGCGTGGACGGTCTGAGTGTCGTCTGCACGTATGAGGGGCAGGAATATCGGTTGCCGATAGCGTGCGAGAAAATCGTGAAACCGCAGGTGTTACCGTTACGACTCGACCGTGAAGTGGCGACGGAGCGTGACCTATTCCACTGCGCAGGTATGTTCTATGAAATGCCGGCGGTGAATGCGGGCGGTCTGGCGAAAATCCGTCCGGTCGGGAAAGATGGACGGTTGATTACGGACTATGCGTCGTATCGTGGTCTGATGATTTTCGGCGGAATCGACCCGGCGGAAGCGAAAAAAGACGCCACCACGCGGAATCCGCATATTATCGTCTCGGAAGACGGCGACGCAGCACTCTGGGCGGGCGCGATTGATGACCTCTGGGCATTCGGAAAGCCAGCAGGACGTGGTTATTTCTGGAAGGAGACGGCTGTGAAAGCGGATGAATACTCCTTACCGTTCCTCATGGCAGGTTTCGATAAAAAAACGCTCACGCTCACGAATCACGGCACGGAAGCGGTCACGGTCACGCTCGAAACGGACATCACTGCTACGGGAATCTGGAGTGCGTTCAACACGCTAAACGTTTCGGCTGGTGAGACGGTTACGTACGAATTTCCGGCGGCGTTTAACTCGTACTGGTTCCGCGCCAAGACGCAAAGCGACGCGTGTATGACCGGTGAAATGCGTTTTGAGTAATAAAAATATCAAGAAATATTCCTGACGTATTGCGTTAAAAAGCTCGTCAGGAGTCCATAAAAAAACCTCCCCGATTTCGAGGAGGTTTTTTATTTTTCACA
>JAUNAI010000091.1 GCA_030527705.1 Planctomycetia bacterium
TCATGGTCCGCGTCCTGATTTCGTGAAGTGCAACTGGAAAAAAGGTCCACGGCCGAACTGTTGCAAGTGTGACTGGAAAAAAGGACATCATCACGGATTTAAAGGACACTGTGGCCCGCGTCCAGATTTCAAAAAATGTGACTGGAAAAAAGGTCCGAAACCGGAATGGAAAGGTCATCATGGTCCGCGTCCTGATTTCGTGAAGTGCAACTGGAAAAAAGGTCCACGGCCGGATTTCAAGGGTCCAAAATGCCCGTGCAAAGACTGTAAATGTCCAGCATGTCCGTTCAAAAAAGCATGTGGTCCACGGCCGGATTTCAAAGGTCATCACCATCATCATGGACCTCATATACACCACGGACATCATGGCCCACGCCCCGATTTCGTGAAGTGTGACTGGAAAAAAGGTCCGAAACCGGAATGGAAAGGTCATCACGGTCCGCGTCCCGATTTCAAGTGCCCGAACTGTGGTTGCCCACGCGGTATGAAAGTGCCCGACGCTAAATAAATAGAAATTTAGGAAAGCGGGAGAAGTTTTTTCTTCCGCTTTTCTTTTTAATAACGCTGTCGCAAATATCAAATTTTATTTCAATTATTGATTGGGGGTGCGATGAGCCAAGAGAACTTACATTTTGAGGAAATGTTGGAGCGTGCACGGTCAGGAGATACCGGAACACTTGGCGAGTTGCTCGACAATTATCGAAATTACCTTCTTTTTTTAGCGCGACTCCAGATTGACCCACGAATCTGCGGAAAACTCGACGCTTCAGATATCGTGCAAGAAACATTTTTGGAAGCGTATCAGGCATTTCCAAAATTTCGAGGCACGTCGGAGGCCTCATTTCTTGCGTGGCTCCGTCAGATTTTAGCATCGACGCTCGCAACTTCCGTCCGTTATTATCTCGGAACAAAACAGCGTGATGTACGTCTTGAGCGTGAAATTTATGTGAAAGTAGATCAGTCATCGATGTTCTGGAATCAGCTTGTCAGCAATATCAGCACACCGAGTCTGAAAGTATCACGTCAGGAGATGGAAACCCAACTGGCCACCGCGATGGGGCAATTACCGGACCATTACCGGATGGTTCTGCGTCTGCGCCATAGCGAAAATTTATCCTTTCAGGAAATTGCTGACCAAATGGGACGAACGGTAGACAGTGTGCAAAAAATTTGGGTACGTGCACTCGCGCAACTCCGTGATTTGGTCAAGATGGATGAGGATACGGAGTAAAAGTCATGAAACACGGCAAGAATATGGATTCCGAAGACGAACTTTTTGCGATTCTGGACCAGTATATGAATCTGTCGCCGGAAGAATTGCCGACGCGCGAGGAAATCGAGGAACTCTATCCTGCGTTGGCGACGGAAATTTGGCGGTGTCTGGAAGGGATGAAATTGCTGAAAAATGAGGAATCTTCCCGTCAGGCACGACTTTCTGCATTCGTGACGCCGGAGGTTTCTGAGGAGGCTGACGTTTTTGACGATTCTGAAAACTCTTTCGAAATTTCATCTGAAAACCTTACTGTCACAACATCCCACGGCGGAAAAAAGCCGGATGTGATGTTGGGCGTAGAGCCAATCGGCGATTTCGAGCTGGTGCGCGAAATTGCGCGTGGGGGCATGGGCGTCGTCTATGAAGCGTGGCAGAATTCTCTCAGTCGACTGGTTGCGCTGAAAGTCTTGCCACTTGCCTCTACGTTCGACGAGCGTCAGCTTCAGCGTTTCCGCAATGAAGCGGCTGCCGCTGCGCAACTTGACCACCCAGGAATCGTACCGATTTACGCGATTGGGTGTGACCGTGGTATTCATTTTTACGCGATGAAACTCATTAACGGTTCCCATCTCGGAACGGTAATACGCGCGCTCCGAAAAGAACGCGGAGTATTTTTCGACGATTTTCAGGGAGCGAGGACAGAACGCGATTTACAGAAGACAAAGTACGAAAATCAATCAAAAAAAACGGAAATTGCAGAAAAAACAGAGACCCCAATTATCACAGATTCGACGTCCAAAAATGTGATTGATTCTGCGACTGACGTGAATGATGGAATGACACGGCTTTACTCCGACCGTCGGCAGGAATATTTCCGTTCCGTAGCACGTCTAATGAAGCAGGTCGCCGACGCGCTAGAGTATGCACATCAGTGCGGGGTAATTCACCGGGATATTAAACCCGCGAACCTTATGCTGGACGTTGATGGACGGCTCTGGATTACCGACTTCGGTCTGGCGCAGGTACGTTCCGACGGGCATCTAACCCGGACTGGAGAAGTTTTCGGCACGCCACGTTACATGAGTCCGGAGCAAGCGCAGGGACATCATCGACTTGCCGACCACCGCGTCGATATTTACTCTCTAGGCGCGACTTTTTACGAATTTCTAACACTTCACCCCATTTTTTCCGAAACGAATCAGGTTCAGCTTCTAAAACAGATTACCCAGGACGCTCCAATTAAACCACATGTGTGGGAGCCGGGGATACCGCATGATTTAGAGACGATTCTCCTAAAATGTATCGCGAAAATGCCCTCCGAACGGTACGAGACGGCTGGAGAACTTGCGGCGGATTTAGAGCGTTTTCTCGAAAATCGTCCCATCCTTGCGCGACGCCCTGGAATTTTGGAAATCGTCGCAAAATGGAATTATCGCCATCCGTGGGCACTGGTACTCGTGTTCCTGACGCTTCTTGCCGTCTGGATTGGGACTGTAATTCACCATCAGAAGATTCTGGAAGAAAAAAGTAAAACCCAAGTTGCGCTCGCAGAAGCTCAGGCACGTTTCGAGAAAGCTCGGACGGCAGCGGACACACTCGTGAAAATCGCGGAAGAGGAACTTGCGACAGATAACGCCCCAAAAGTCCGACGCGCACGCCAAAAAGTTCTCGATACGGCTCTTGTTCTGTATCAGGATTTCCTTACTATTGATGAACTTGATCCCGAAACCGAGCAACAACTGACAGCAATCCGGAACTATGTGCAACAATTTATGGAACTGCTGGCAGAGTCGAACAGTTTACCACCGATTTTTCTCCTAATGAATCATGACGTTCAGGAGGATATGGCATTAAATGCTAACCAGAAGGAAAAAATCCTCGATTTTCATCGGGAATTCGGAAAACGTGGAGAGTTACTCTTCCGCGACTCACGTAATTTCACGCAGGAAGAGCGCGTTAATCGGCTACTAGCCCAAATCCGCGAAACAGACGCGTTTCTGAAAGAAATTCTCCAGCCAACACAAGTGAAACGACTACGAGAAATTCAGTTACAGACACAGCCGGAACGGATTTTCGATGAGGATGTGCGTGAAGAGCTTAATTTAACGGAAGAGCAGGTCGCGGAGCTGGAAAACGCTTTCGCTGCGCCTTATTTTCGTTCACGATACCGGGAAAATGACCATCACGAAAATGGTCGCAGTGAAAATACACGTGGTGAGAATACACGTAATGAAGGAAACCGACGCGGACGATATGGAAATCTGAAGGACCGAACGGAAATTCTTTCCTCTGTTCTGACGACTCAACAACTCCAAAAATGGGAAAAAATGAAGGGAAAACCATTTACTTCTCGCCGATTCCGATATGGAAATGGTCAGGGACAACGAGAAAATACTTCAGCGCAACCCCAAGAATAACTAGAAAAGGATACTTGAGAAAATTATGAGCCTGTAATGAAGAAGCAAAACGCTCCGTATTACAGGCTCTCTAAATTCTTGCAGAAATTTAATGAATCACGGTTACTTAACAGGTCGCTTTCTCTGTGCGATAACTCCCAGTCCGATGATACCGGAGATGAGAAGTACCCACGTCGCAGGTTCTGGAACGCCCATTTTCGCGGTAATTACCAGACCGTTACCATACGCAATCGTATCGAGTGTCCAGAAATAATCTGAAGCAAGTGCCGGTGCATTAATCGTGAGACTGCTCAAATCAAAATCCTCCAGCGTATCCGTAGTGCCGGCGAGAAGGTAGAGCGTATCACCCATTCTGATGTTTGTACCTTCTGCAAAAGTCCAAGTCAACGCATTATCTAGCCCTAAATCGACATCGTTCGTTAGCTCCAACGAGGCGGTTGGAGCGTCAACCTGCGAAGTATTCACTGTTGCGAGAATCAGCGAAAATTCTGCGTTATTAATGCCTAAATCCCCATTTCCTGTAAATCGAGTCGTTACGTCTGTGGAAATTTTTCCAGAAAGCGTGACAGTCGCATTATCGGCAATTTGAACGGATTTCAACGTAGAGGCGAGTTTAGACACGTCAAGCGTGTAATTCGCTGTTCCGTCAAAAATGACCGTCCCGTTTCCGTTTAGATTATTGGAAATCTTAACCGCACTACCATCCGCATTTTGAGCGCGCATGAATTTCAGCGTCGCGTTCTGACCGATAGAAACATCTCCCGTTCCGAGTGTACCGGAAGTTCCATCATACTCCACATTATTAACCGTCCCACTCCAGCCGACGATGAGTGTGTCATTCTGACCGATATTCGTCGCACCGTAGGTATTTTCTCCAGTAAGAATAATGGTTCCAGTGGTCGATTTATTTCCGTAACCGCCAACATTCAGGGTGAAATTTCCATCTATATCCCCAACAATCATACCGATTCCGTCATTCGTATGATGCGCTGTTATCCGCGTGTCGTCCATAAGATGAATGTTACCGACAATTACCGGCATTTTGGCTTCATTAACAAAACTGGAAACCCGATACGAGAAACGAAGCACACCTAATCCCTCATTCCCCCAACCAGAACCATCTCCGGCAAGGTACATTTCATTGGTGAAGTCTGTTCCCTGTTCTTTTAGAAAAATCTGTCCACCGTCAACAGCACCGATTTTAGAGTAAACATTACTCGGATTCTGCCAACGGAATCTTTCACCCGCTAAAACCACGCCATTAAATTGGGACTTATCCAGCGACACGATAGTATCAATATTCGTCTCGAAAAAAGTATCATTATTGGTGAGATTAATCTGAAGGAAACCATCTCCCTTAAGGGAACCACTACCATTAATGGCGTTTCCAACATTATCACCACTCGTATTGGATCTCACAATCAGTTTCGTGTCGGCATTAATATTCAGTAACCCATTACTCGTAATCCCGGTCTGCATTTTATAAGTTCCACCGCCACCGAAGATAAGTGTTCCTTGATTCTTAATACTATTTCCCGTACCGAGGGTATACTCGTTGGAACGTAAGAATTTTAGTGTGCCTTTCGCTGCGATTTCGACTGCGCCGGTTCCGAGCGTACCGGTGGTTCCGTCATAATTCACATTATTGACACTTCCTTGCCACCCGATAACGAGTGTGTCATTCTGATCGATAAACGTCGCTCCATAAGAATTTTCACCGGTTAAAATAACCGAACCAAGCGTATCTCTATCACTTCTTAAACTAGCACCAATCGAAAGGGTATGGTTTCCATCAATATTGCCGGAAATCAACCCGACACCACGCACAACATAATGTGCACTAATCCGTGCGTCACCCATGAGATGAACATCGCCAGCAATTACCTGCATCGCTGTCGCAGTTTCGTCTCTATCCGACGCAAAACGAATCGCACCATAACGCTCATCCGTCGCCCAACCATCGCCAGAGATATAAAAATCTTGATTATAAGTAGTTCCTTCTCCGTTATAAATACGAATTTGTCCGCCATCCATCGCACCGAGGTCATAAGTCGTATTACTTGCTGGTGACCAACGATAGCCCGTCCCCGCGATAAGAACGCCGGTGAAGTCCGTTACGTTAAGATTATTCGGAAAATCTCCCTTTTCGTCGCCGTCCGGGTGATTCAGCTGTACAAAACCCGACCCGGTAATCGCGCCGTCGCCATTTTTCGTGTAACCTTTATTAAACGTGACTTTCGTGTCTTCCGCGACGCTAATCAATTTCCCATTCGTGACAGCTTTATTTAACGTATAATCACCGCCACCACTGAAAAGGAGCGTTCCTTCATTTACAATCTGATTATTAACCGCCACTTCACTGGAATCCTGAAGTTTCCACGTCGCATTTTCCGTCACGGTTACTTTCGCAATCGTGTCAGCGATGGAACCCGTTTCACCGAGCGTGTACGTCGCCGTTCCATCTAATTCCACGAGACCAGTACCCACAATTTTATTATTAATCGTGACTTCTCCAGAACGCTGAAAACGCAGTGTAGAATTATACCCTGATTGCTCACTTGTCACATTAATTTCCGCACTACTAACGCTCCCAGTCGATCCGTCAAAATTGAATTCTTTCGCAGTATTCTGCTGATAAACTTCCCCTGTGACATTTCCCGCGTCGTCGTAAGTCGGAACCCATTCATACCCTGTCGCGGTCACCGTTCCGCGCGTGCTCCCGAGCTGTAAAACTCCGCCTTTTACCTGAATATTCGACGTAAAATCCGTATTATCCGCCGTCAGAACCAGAATTCCCGGCACTCCGCCAGACCGAATTGAAAGAATATTTCCCGCATCCGTCGTTCCCAATTTCCCGGTAATCATTCCGACTGCGTCCACAGAGCCGGCATGAACACCAATTCGGGCATCGTCCGTCAGCGTCACATTCCCTGTCACAATCATCGGATGCGTCAGCGTCGTCTGCCCTTCGCCAAAACGCAGAGCACCACCACCTTCCGAATTAAACCCCGTCCCAGCAATTTCGAAATTATTACTCCAGAAAGAAGGTTCCGCAGTGACCGACGACGTATTCTGAATGAAAACCCACGTGCAGTTTTTATCACCTAAAACATGAATATCGTCTCCATTCTGGTACGAACTACCATTAGAGGATCCATATCGACTTCCCGTTCCATCAGCATTTAGCTTAATTTCCGTCACACCGCGTGCGTCGAGCCGATTCACCCCCGCACCTCCCAGCAGGACGGCAACGGATAAAGCACCCCAACACGAAATAGAAGCGAAACGATTCATAAAACTCATAATAAAACCTCCAAAATAGTAATCTGGGAAACGACACATCTCGTACATTGTCAATTTGGTGGAATAGCTAAAAGGTTATATTATACACAGGACAGTGACGCGATACACGTCATTTCCCAATACAGATATTCTTAATGTTTCTTTCTCCGTGCGACAACTCCCAGTCCGATGATACCGGAGATGAGAAGTACCCACGTCGCAGGTTCCGGAACGCCCATTTTCGCGGTAATTACCAGACCGTTACCATACGCAATCGTATCGAGTGTCCAGAAATAATCTGAAGCAAGAGCCGGTGCGTTAATCGTGAGACTGTTCAAATCAAAATTCCCCAGCGTATCCGTAGTGCCGGCGAGAAGGTAGAGCGTATCGTCCGTTGTGATATTCGCTCCTTCAGCATAAGTCCAGCTCAGAATGTTTTCTGTGCCCAAGTCAACATCATTCGTCAACGTTAATGCCGCGGTCGGTATGGCAGACTGCGAGGTATTCGCTGCTCCGAGAATCAGCGAGAAATTCGCATTATTAATACCCAAGGTACCATCACCAGAAAATCCAGCTGTCACATCAGTCGAAATGTTTCCACCGAGCGTAACCATTGCATTTTGCGTAATCTGTACCGACTTCAGTGTGGAAGCAATATTGGTTACATCTATCGCGTAATTTGCAGTTCCGTCGAAAACGACCGTTCCCGTTCCGTTCAGCGCGTTGGCGATTTTCACATCTCCAGAACGCATGAATTTCAGAGTTGCGCCCTCACCGACTGTTGCGACACCAGTTCCGAGCGTACCGGAAGTGCCGTCAAACTGACGACCGTTCACCGTGCCAATCCAACCAACGACGAGCGTTTCCGTACTTTCAAGGACTGTCGCACCGTAAGTATTGGTTCCTGTCAGGATAATCGTTCCGCCAGAACCACCACCGTTCACGGAGAGCGTGTAATCACCGTCGATATTTCCAGAAATCATACCGGAACCAGGGGAATTACCGTTACGCGCGCTGATTCGTGTGTCGCCCATCAGGTGAACGTCTTTGGTGATATTTGCCATATCTGTTGTACTTGTCGCCGAAGCGAAACGAAGCGCACCGAAACGCTCATTCTTGTGCCAGCCGTTTCCGGAAAGGTAAACTTCATTATTAAAGTCGGTTGCGCTCGTTAACCAGAGTTGACCACCGTCCGCTGCCCCAACGGATGCCACCCCTGGAAGGCTCGCACTTTGCCAACGATACCCCTCTCCAGCGATGAGCGTACCGGTAAATTCCGTCAGAGAAGGAATGGGGAATCCACTGTAATTTGCACTGTCGCCATTCGCATGATTAATCTGGACCGTTCCCGCTCCGCTGAGGGTACCGTTACCACTAAATCCTTTACCCATTAAAAGTTTTGTGCCTTCTGTGACGGTAATGTTCTTCGCGTTGGTAATCGTCGCGTTCAGGGTGTAATTTCCACCACCGTCGAAAATGAGCGTTCCATTATTCGTAATCACATTTCCTTCACCGAGCGCGTAGTCGTTGGAACGCTTAAAGTGAATCGTCGCATTTCCTTCCACATCGACTGCACCAACACCGAGAGTACCCGTGGTTCCGTCATATTCTTTACCGTTAATCGTTCCCTGATGTCCAATCTGGAGCGTGTCGCCACCTTTTACATACGTTTTGCCATGGGTGTTGGTTCCGGTAAGGATAATACGACTGGCAAGACCTCCGCGAGCATTGAATTCGACGTAATAATCGCCACCATTATAATTGGAAATGTTCGACTCAATCAGCGCAACGGTCGCCTGATTTGCATGAGCAGAAATCCGTGTGTCACCCATCAGATAAATGTTTCCGTACGTCGCATTCATGGTCGTACGCGTCGCCAAGTCAGACGTATCTCCTTCCCCCCCTGCGAAACGTAACGCGCCACGGTATTCAGAGGTACTCCAGCCCTCACCCTTCAGATAAAGATCACCGGTATACGTTCCATTACCCGTCATCCAAATTTGCCCATCGTCCGTCACGCCGAGGTTATAACCTTTTTCCTCTGCATTCCACGCGGAAGAAAGATTAAGACGGTATCCATCACTAAACACGTAAACGCCAGTAAAGTCCGACGCAACACCCGGCACAGAATCCGTACCATAAAGAGTGCAACGATAATTACTCGCCGTAATATCTGCTTTCGTTGCGTAACCGACCTGATAAAAACCGCTTCCCGACACGCTCGGACCGGTATAATCCCAAGCGTAATCGCCCGCGTTGTCGTTTCCTTTCGAGTTTCGATTATTCACGAACGTCGCGCCTTCATTAATCGTCACACTTGCGAGCGTGTTGGCAATCGCACCATTTTCGCCCATCGAGTACGTTGCCGTTCCGTCCAGAACCACTTTCCCCGTGCCGGTAATGTTATTATTAATTGCTACGTTTCCAGAACGCTGGAACTTCAGAATCGAATCGTAACCGCCGAGACTCGTGACATTAATATTCGCACTACCAACACTCCCGGTCGAGCCGTCAAAAACGAAATTCTTCGCGGAGTTCTTCTGATATGTCTCCCCCGTGCCGTCCGCAGTCGGAACCCATTCATGTCCCGTCGCGGTGAAGTTACTGATACTTCCGAGTTGTAACGTTCCACCACCGACATGGATATCCGACGTGAAATCTGCACTATCTGCCGTCAGAACCAGAATCCCTGGCTTTTCGCGGTCGCCAGCGGAATAAGACGTACTTTTAGAACGAATCAGAAGTTCATATTCCGAATTTTCCGTTTTCAACTGTCCGGTAATCATTCCCACCGCGTCAATCGTGCTGGTATTCACGCCAATCGTTGCGTCACCGATGAGCGTCACATCTCCCGTCACAATCATCGGCGTAGAAAACGTGTAACCCCCCTGTCCGAAACGCAGAGCACCGCCTTTTTCCGAACCGAAACCAGTTCCCGTGATGAAAAAGTTATTGCTCCAGAACGCTGGCGTGGTATGTTCTGCAGAATGATATACCCACGCACAGTTCGTGTCCGCTTCGATTCGAATATCATTTCCATTCAGCCACGCACCACCGTCAGAGCTTGATGGACGCTCGCTCGTACCGCTGTAAGTAGACGTGCCACGTGCCTCCACACGATTCACCCCCACGCTACCCAGCAACACGGCAACGGATAACGCTCCCCAACACGAAACGGAAACAAAACGATTCATTAAACGCATGATAAAACCTCAAAAAAATGGTAATCTGGGAGGCGACATGTCTCACGTCGCGAATTGGTTGAATGGTTAAATGGTTATATTTTATACAGGGAAATGCTGAATAAGTTGCCTTTTATAATAATGAAAAGGGTTTTGTAACGGAGTCAAATAAGTTTTAGACTAAACACACTACGCAAGATTCCACCCTTTCGGGAGGAACTTGCTACCCGTCATGTCGTCATGGTCGTGGGGAGACAACATTTTGAATGTTGTTTTCTCCCCAGACCGTACCACAAAAAATTTCAAAAACTTCTTGATCGCGACTACGTCGCAGGTATTTATTCAGCATTTACTTCTTCACCTGAATCTTATAAAAATGATTCAGCAACATATCATCTTTCATCTCCGTGCCGTGGGTTCCTTTCCCGTTCTCGTTATCGTGAGAACCGTGGTCGGAAAGGAAAACTGTCAGGCAGTCGAGATTCGTCCAGTGCTTTTCCGTCAGCGCGACCAGTTCCTGATACCGTTCCGCAGAACGTGCCAACGCGGCAAGTGCCTGAGGCGAACGTGTTCCAAAACGGTGCATCGTCGAGTCGTAACCGCCATCATAAACGACAATTAAATCGTAATCACACGCCGGGTCCGCCACGATTTTCTTCGCGCACTGAAACGCTTCTTCGTCCGTATTAAACTGATGATAATCAATCGGACGCTCCTTGAAAATCAGTCCCACACTACACTCCGCCACCGAAATAATCGCCACACGCTTCCCGGCACGGACATAAGCGTCGAAAATGGTGTCTGTTTTCTGTACCGGACGTTTATAAACCTGAATTCCGTGGACTTCCGGAGGCGCACCTGTGAAAATCGTCGAGAAACTGACCGGCGTGACGCTCTGCATGACACACGTGCAACGCGCACGATAATCACTCATGTCCGCGATTGGCTGATACATTTCAGGATGTTCCGAGATAATCGTCTCACCGATTGCGTCGCCACAGAAAATCAACGCACGCTCAATTTTCCGTCCGTCGAGCTTCTTTTTCGCCATTTCCACCACCGGCGCAACCGTCGGAGCCGTGCATTTTTCCGGATATTTCACCTCCATCAGGTCACACACCGTCGGCGTGAGACTCCCGATCGTGTAATCCGTCCCGAACATCTTCATATACCGCGTCATTCCGTCGAGTTCTTCCGCCCACAACGCGCACGGAGACGCGATTCCAACGAAAACAGTAATGAAAACGGTTACAATAACGGATATTCTGCGAAAATGATGGATTCTGTTCATGTTTTGGTCTTTCTTCACTGATACTCCAGTTTCACAAAATTACCATTAAAGTATCCGCCATCACTCCGATTCGCGAGGCAATAATGCACCTCGAAACTAATGGAGTACGAAATCTTCTGCACACTTGCGTCTGCGAACGCCATGTTAAACGCACCAGCATGAGTACTTCCGAACGCCAAATGTCGCTGATACCCCGCCCGGTCTTGATACACCAAGTTATTACTCGCGCCGTCGAACGCCCCTCGGCAAGTATCATTTCCGTGACCAGCATACGCGGTTTCATTATCCGCACCGTCGTTACCGGTCTCGTAATTACTCGCGTTCATGTATTTTTCGCCGATAAGATACGTGTTGGAAAAACCGTCGCGCACCTCGCCGTCCGACGTTTTACTATAAGCGTAAATAATGCCCGTCAGGGATTGCGACGCATCCGCATTCTTTTTCTCGATGTCCGCTAACTTGATATTTGCAATCGACCCGCCATGTCCGCCATAATCGTTATTCCCACCGGCACCATTAGGGTTTATCGTCCCGGTACAGGCTGCATAATCGGATTTTACACAATTATCCACAGTGACCGACCCTCCAGATTTCGTGTATGGTGACGACCCCGAAGTATGCGGATACGTCTTACTCGTACGCCGTGACGGACAGTTCATGATACTTAACGGCGTGGTGATGCGCGTCTTCACCGCGTTACTGTCGTCCGAGTCGCCCGCTCCAAGCTGAAACAGTGCGTTCTGTTCAATAAATGGCAGGCAACTATAAAGCCAACCACCTGGCTGGGTCATTCCAAGTCCCTGGTCTGCGACACCCGTCCAACGATACTGCCAACCACCACTGGGGAAAGAGCGTACCGTCGATAGATGGTTCTGCGCCGCAATTCCGAACTGTTTACAGTTATTTGAACACTGCATATTTCTTGCCGCCTCACGCGCCTGCTGGACTGCGGGAAGTAACAGACCGACTAACATGCCGATAATAGCGATTACGACCAATAATTCGACCAACGTAAAACCACAACTGCGTTTCATTTTTTTATCCTCTAAAAATGAAATGATAACGGCAAGGAATTCCATAAATATCCCTTTACTGTATCCTTATACGTAACATTATACACGAGGTTACCGACTTGTCAACAAAAAAAATTTAAAAAATCTGAAAATTCTTGAAAAATATTCGGTTCTAGTTATAATTCTACATTTATGCCAATTTCACTTTAAAATTTAGGAAGGATGACCTTCCGACCATCGTTTCAGTAACGCGAAACGATAGTGAAACAGAATTATATACCCGACGCACTATAAAATTTCACTTTACCGTCATTTCGCGTTGCTGAAAAGACTACCGAAAGGACCGTTCTTTCCTAATTTTTCAAGTGGAATCAGTATATAATACACGGGTATATAACCTTCATTATCCCCAAACGTTCACTTCTCCAATCCAAAATCGCCAATCCGTGAACGAACCATCCTCCAGAGAGACTGCGCCTGTGGCTGAGCTTTTCCTGTGGCAGCCTGAAGCCATTTTCGGGCAGTATCTTCATTCATTTCCACACCACGTCCTGTACTATAAGCCTGATAAAGCGCGACTTCCGCCGTAGCGAAACCCTGTTCCGCTGCGAGTGTGAACCATTTCAGCGCTTCCGTCGCGTCCTCCTCCACACCCCAGCCGAAATCATACGCGAAACCGAGTAAACACTGTGCACTCGCGTTTTTCTCTTCCGTTGCCGACTTCCGAATCAGCGTCATTACCGCCTCCAGTTCCGTCACCTCTTCTGGAATCGGGTGTGTCGTTGTCCAGTGCGTCCACGTACATGCAAAACCGTCCGCCATCTGCACTCCAGCCCGAAAATGCTCTTCCGCGACGCGCCTTCTGTCCGCTTCCGCCACATTTTTATCCATTCCGAAAAACGCACACAGACCGAAAATCGAGAATGGCCCGAAATTCACTCCCTGTACCACCAACGGATTCCCAGCCTGAATCACTTTCTCGGCCAGTTCCCGTCCTTTTTCCGTATCAGGCCCCAAACCGTAACTTCCAAGAAAAGAACACCGTGCAAGCATGGCTATACAGCCCAAATCACCGTCCGACGCACCCTTCTGAAGTAGTTCCATTCCCTTTTTTATCTCTGTCGGCCCGCCAATTCCCTGTAAATACATCATCACAAGCGCATTCCGAGCCAGAACATCTCCCTTTTTCACTCCCATTTCCAGCCATCGGCGCGCGTCGGGAAGACTTTTCATTCCATTCAGCTTATAAAACAGCGACATACCCATCATCCGGCATGTATACACCGAGAAATTCCGTTTTTCCAGCTCTCTCCGTGCGTTTTTATGACTCTGAATAGCTGC
>JAUNAI010000444.1 GCA_030527705.1 Planctomycetia bacterium
CGGGGTGTTGGTTAACGATAACGGCGTAGGTACGTTCGAAGACTGCGACATTTACGGAAATACGTTAGCGGGAATTGAGGTACGTGAAGGTGGAAATCCGACCGTGACAGGGTGTAAGATTCATGATGGGAAAGCTGGGGTATATGTTAACGATAACGGCGTAGGTACGTTCGAAGACTGCGAAATTTACGAAAATACAAGTTCGGAAATTAGGGTGAAAACAGGTGGAAATCCGACCGTGACAGGGTGTGAGATTCATGATGGGAAAGATGGCGGGGTGTTTGTTTATGATAACGGTACGGGTAAGTTCGCGGATTGCGAAATTTACGGAAATACGATTGCGGGAATTGAGGTACGTGAAGGCGGAAATCCGACCGTGACAGGGTGTAAGATTCATGATGGGAAACAGGGCGGGGTATTGGTTAACGATAACGGCGCAGGGACGTTCGAGGATTGCGAAATTTACGGAAATACACTTTCGGGAATTGAGGTACGTGAAGGCGGAAATCCGACCGTGACAGGGTGTAAGATTCATGATGGGAAAGAGGGCGGGGTATATGTTCATGATAAAGGTAAAGGAACGTTTATTAATAATACATTAAGTAATAACTACCTTAATGGTAAAATTACTAACTGGGATATTCATAAAGATTGCACTGTTACACGGAGGGGGAATACGCCGAATGAGTGATTGAGCGGAAGGCGAAAGGGATGGAAAGACCTTTCTGGTTCCTGAAACATGGAAGGATATAGAAACAAGAAAGAACAGAGGGGGCACGAATGTCCCCCTCTCGTGATATAAATCTCCCCACGTTATCATGAGGAGGGCGTAGGTTTAACGTTCAATCAACGCACGCATTTCGGGCGTGATGACCATGTATTCAAAATTCTTGAAAACCATTTCCGCGTCGGCACCACCGTGAAGCTGGAGACCGAATTTGCCCGTCTTTTCGCAGAGCGGGTCGACGATGTCAATCGTGCGGAAGTTGTTCAGAAGGTGACACTCACGGTCGCCAATCGCGATGGCACAGAGATTATTCCACTCGCCATTCGCGTTGCGGACTTTCGCGATGTACTCGTCATTCGACGCAACCCAACCACGTCCCGGCGGGTCACCAGGTGCGCCAGCGGTGTGCCAGAGCGCGGAGTCTTTATTATTTCCCGCGATTTCGTTCTGATTTCCACGCAGTAACCACGAAGTTTTCACTTCTTCCGCACGATAATACAACGCGCTGTTGCCGGCGATGAAACGATAATCGACACGAACCGCGAAATCGTCGAAGTTCTTTTCACTCACGACCAGACCGTCGCGGACTTCCGTGCGACTGTGACTTCCGACCAATTCGCCATTTTCGTTGAATTTCCAGCATTCCGGAACGAAATAGTAACAACCGTCGAGTTTCCACGCGCCATCATCCCCCTTCACGAAGAACGGTTTCCATTCCGAGGCGGGGAGTTCCTTAATACGGACATTGCGCCACGCCATCTTACCGGATTTTCCAGCATGAATCTGCAGACCGATGTAACCACAAGCGTCAACCGGGTCGAGAATGTTGGCGACCGGTTTACCATTAATCCAAGTACGGATGGACGGACCGACACACTGAATTTCAACTTCGTTCCACTCACCTTTTTTATAGGTCGCGAACGCTTCTTTTTTCGCTTCGTCGATCGTCAGCTGGTCATCAAGGAAAGTACGACCATGCTTGAATCCGCGACGACCTTCATCGTAAATCTGTCCGAGTGCCGGATATTCTGCCAATTCACACTGATAACCATAGGTGAGCTGCGGAGCGTTTTCGTCGCTCTGACGGTAGTGAGAACGAATCTGAACACCGGAGTTGCCCGATTCAAGGAACTTAAATTCCAGTTTCAGAATGAAGTTGGCATAATCTTTATTCGTGCACAGGAACGTGTTGTGCGGCGTGTCGGGAACACAGGTACCGATAATGCAACCGTCTTCGACCTGATACTTGGCGCTTCCACCGCGAACGGTCCAGCCATCAAGATCTTTACCGTTAAACAGCGAGACGAAACCGTCTTCCGCCGCCATTACTGAACCACACAGGGCTGCGACACAGAGAAATGCCGCCATGGTGAGCTTTTTAAGCATATCTATCTCCTTAGGAGGGAAAAAACTGCGGGACCGCCAAAAACCAGTCCCCGAAAAAATTTTAAAACCGACCCACACCAGAATTCCACTTTACCGACGTTTCGCGTTGCGGAAACGTCTGACGGAAGGGCCGCCCGTCGCTGAATTTTTATGTGGATTAGTTATCTTAAACCGACCCACACCAGAATGTGGATCAATATATTAACAACTTTTATAATGGTAATCGAAAAAACTCACTCTGTCAAGAGGCGGGGAAGACTTTTTTCATCATTTTTCCCAAATTTTCCATTTTTTATAAAGATATGGTCGATCATTTTCGGAACACGTATATAGGGAAGTATGAGAAATGTTTCATATCCGAAATACTCAGAAGAAATCCCTTAAAATATCAAGATAAAAAATC
>JAUNAI010000445.1 GCA_030527705.1 Planctomycetia bacterium
AAGGATATTCACTGGTGTTAACCATGCCGGATACGGCCAGTGTGGAACGTCGGAAACTGATTCAGGCATATGGTGCACGGACGGTCCTGACTCCCGGAGCGTTGGGAATGCTTGGCGCGCTTGAAAAGGCGAAAGAGATTCAGAAGGAGAATCCCGGAGCTTTTATACCGCAGCAGTTCCTGAATCGCGCGAATCCGGAAATCCATCGAAAAACGACTGCGGAAGAAATCTGGCGTGATACGGACGGAAAAGTGGACGTATTTGTGGCGGGAGTTGGAACCGGTGGGACCATTTCGGGCGTTGGAGAAATCCTGAAAGAGCGAAACCCCCATGTAAAAATTATCGCGGTGGAACCTGACACAAGTCCGCTTCTGTCTCGGGGAACTGCCGGACCTCACAGGATTCAGGGAATCGGTGCCAATTTCGTGCCGGAAACGTTAAACCGGGAGATTCTGGATGAAGTGATGACGGTCTCTGCCGAAGACGCAGGGAAAACTGCGCGTGCGGCGGCGTGTGAAGAAGGGATGTTGGTCGGTATCTCTTCCGGTGCTGCGTTATGGGTAGCTCTGCAAGTTGCGAAACGTCCTGAAATGGCGGGGAAAAGAATCGTTGCTCTCCTACCAGACTGTGGAGAACGGTACTTGTCCACATGGCTTTTCGAGGAAAATCCGTGAGTCTGTCATGATGGCCGTTACATCTCCATGATGGACTCATCGACGCAATTACGTCTTGCCATAACGGGTTCTCGGAGAGAAAATTAGAGAAAATCCATGAAAAGTGATAGAAACGTGCCGGGAAGGTGTTGACACGGGACGGGTTTTCGGCTATGATATAGAATGATATGAATTGAACTGAATCGTAGGTTTTACACTGCGGGGCATCGACCATTATGATGGAAGTGAAATTGATTGTCGCGAATGGCTCTCGGAAAGGGCAGGAAATTAAGATCACGCGCGACGTTTTTGAGATTGGAAAGTCGCCACGTTGCCAGCTTTCACCAGGTGGGGACGGTGTGGGACGGCATCACTGCGCCATTTTTCGGAAGGAAGGTTACGCTGCGATTAAGGCGGTGGACCCGAATGAACCAACATTCATTAATGGGAAACGGGTAGCGAGTGCACAGAAACTGAAGAATGGCGACGTGCTGAAAGTCGGCGCGATGGAATTCGAAATTCAGTTGACTGTCGGGGTAAGTGGACAGAAAATGTCGAAAGTCCAGTCCGTCAGTGAAGCAGCTGCACGAATCGTTGAGAAGAAACAGCTTCAGAAGTCGAAAGCTGAGGCAGCCGGTGCGAAAAATGACGATGATGAGCTGGATATTTTCGCAATTTTCGGTGAAGAAGTACCGTCGGAAGAAGACCATCTATCATTTATTGCCCGGAAAAACCGACAGGTAGCAGAAACGGTTGTAAAAAGTAGTGCTGAAGATGATGCGCTCGCTAAAGAGAAGAAAATGCAAGAATCGACGCGAAGTGCAGCCGCAGATGCGATTAAAGCCATGCTGAATCAGGCTCGCCGTGGTGGGTGAAAAAGTTTTTCCTTATTTTCAGGAGGTGAAGAATGCGACCCAGTGAAAATGATGAGAAAATTTCCTCCATGCTGGGAATTGGACTGGATAGTGATGGTGAGACACGGTTAACACATGGCCGGAATTTTTCTCTGGTGGGCGGAACGCAGAAGACGCATGAAATCATGCAGGAAACGTTCTGTAAAGTGAATGAAAATTTGGACCGTCGTGGAAAAGACCTCCAGGAAACGACACGCCACGAATTACGGGATGTGTTTCAGGAAGTGGTCGAGTCGATGAACCTGTCACAGGGAGACTGGCCGGAACGGTGAAAGAAAAGTCGGAAACCGTCACAAATATGATTTAATTTAAGAAAAATAGCGCGAAAATGAAAAAATTGCCACTTTATTTACTCGGAGCGTTGGCGTGTGTCGCGGCTGGGTCGGGTATCGGTTTTCAGGCAGGGAAATACCAGTATTCCCGGTGGACGCAGCGTTATGCAGATATGGAAGTGGGAGAACATGCTGTCGCGCTGGTGGATGTGCCACTGGTAAAGTGTGAGAAGACGCATGATTTCGGAATTCTGACCGGGAAACCGGGAACACTGACACATGAATTTTCCATTACGAACACCGGACGTGGAGTGTTAAAACTCAGTGAGCCGACGGTGGAGAATGAACGAGTAACCTGTGCGGTTCCGAAACGAGAAATTGAGCCGGAAGAGACGGTAAAGATTATCATCTCGTGTACTCCAGATGAGAATGAAACTGATTTCGATTACACAGTTTATTTCCAGACGAACGCTCCGGCAGATCCAGAATTAGAGTTGATGGTACAGGGAATTCTGCACCCATCAGCGTGGGTACGTGATGATACGGTAGAAGTCGCAGGCGTTCCAGCAGTAAGCGTGTATAAAACGACGAATCAGGTCTACGCGTTGGATAAGAACACGCCACTTGAACTAAAAAATATTCGGGTAATTGAG
>JAUNAI010000446.1 GCA_030527705.1 Planctomycetia bacterium
CGTTACAGTTTCCGTTTCCAGTTCCGTTTCTGCGTCGGCTTCCGTTACAGTTTCCAATTCTGTTACGGTTTCACGGATATGAGTAGCTTTATACGTTTCTACACCGAGAGTTTTCTCACCAATCAGACCTAAAATAAGAAAAGCCGCAAGAAATAACACCACTCCGCCGTCCAGTTTATAAAACCGTCGGGTTAACTGTCGCAGACACCCTCGACAACCCTGTCGTGGCGTGTGGTCCTTTTCCTGCCAATCCATTTTTTCCCCTGCTAACCAATTTCAACGCCGAGAATATTTCCATCCCCAAGAATATTCTCGTTCCGTTTATTTTAACATACATTTCAAATTTTGCAATGAAAATATTCCAAAATTTCCAGAAAAAAAGAGAAAAAATGATAAGATATAACGATTATATCGATTTTTATTTCTGTATAGTCTGCCTAAATGATCTCACTTTCTATCGGAATTTTTCCTAGAATCTGCGTAATTCTGGAGAAATTTTTCGTGACATTCCTCCAGAATTTTAATAATCAACGTTTACTTAAGTAGGTGTTGATTAAGTCATACCCAGTTGATCAGCGTTCACTTAACAATATATCAACTACTATATACTATTTTTCAGTGCTTCCGCCATTCTTTCCTGACGTTTCAGGACAAATTGTCGCGCTTTTTCCACTTTATCGAGCGATGCTTCCCGATTCGTCAGCATGTCGAGGACCGCCGGCGTGATTCCGGGGATTTCCGACTTTTCATCCATATTAAACAGCCACTCACTCAGTCCGATATCGCGCCACATATACCCTTTTGACGTCTGCTGATGGAAGCGACACACAATTGCTGGGACACCGTTTCCGACGCACATAATCGGCGAGTGCATCTCCAGACCGAAAAGTCCCGCACTCCGCACGTAAGTCGAAATCGCCTCGTCCGTCAGCCAGTATCGGTCACGCCACACCACGCACTTTTTCACGTCTTCCGGAAGCGGTTCATAGAGCATTTCCCGCCCCAACTCGACCTGACTTCTATCTTCTGGACAGACCAGAACCCGTAACCCAGTCTGGCGGACCGTCTCGATAATCGCGTTCCGAATCGGACCGTTATCGTGTTCCTTCATACTCTGCGACAACGCCCAGTTTTCCTTATCCTTCTCCGTCATCGGCTTATTCCGAATTTTCCAGTACGGTGTAACTCGATACCGAGGAATCACGCACGCGAATTTCCCCGTTTCCAGTCCGTGTTCCTTCAAAAACACATCCGCAGCTGCGTCGTTCCGCAAGTCGCACGCGAACGCGCCGTCCGGTCCAAATTCCATAATCGGCGCCTTCACGCCCGCCTCTTTCGCCATGCCGAGCGAAACCGTATCACGGAAAAAGACGAATTTCGCTGTCGAGAGAAAATCTATTTCCTGCTGGTCCGCGTCCGGGTATGTATACGATTCCGGAATCGGCTTCTTATTCCATGTGATTCCCCAGATTCCGTAAGGTTTCCCCGTCCGCGCGACTGCCGCTACGATATTCTTATACGCTACGAAACTCGCGCCGCTCCCGTGCAGAATGAAATCACATTCCTCAAGTGCCGTCGCCAGTTCCGGTGAATTACACTTTTTCCCGTCGAGTGACACCCACCCTTTCACGACCTTTTTCAGTTGCGAAAACCGGCGTGATTCCATTTCATGCACGTCATCGGAATACTCGCTACTCGCCCAGAGTGTGACTTCCGCGTCGGGAAAATACCGCTCAATAATCGCCAAAACCCCCGGTGTGTGGGCAATGTCGCCGATATTTACCGTCTGCCACGACGACCGCAACAGAATCCGTACTGGTCGGGCATTCTGCGCATACGCCACTGCCGACAACTCGCGAAACATCGGCGTTGCCGTCAGTCCCGCTAAAACACTCGTCCGAAGAAAATCACGTCGTTTCATATCTTAATCTCCATAGATACTCTGATTCCACTTGAAAATTCTCTTGAAGGGCGGTCCTTCCGGTAATCGTTTCAGCATCGCGAAACGACGGAAAAACGAAACTTTATAGTGTGTCGGGGTTAAAAAGGTGGGATTTTTTGTAAACTAAGTTCAATATTTTTCCACGTCATATCTGTAAAGCGAAATCCAGCCGTTCGTTTTATCCTTCCCAAATTCCTCTTCAAGCGCCGATTTATACACTTCCCATGTGCGCTCCTCGTCGGACTGAAAAAACTGACGCTGAAACTCCGCCAACCTCCGCGCTTCCGCCTGTCTCCGCGCTTCCATTTGCGCTCGCCCAACTGCCTGTCCGTAACACAACCACAGTAACAGCACGTTTATGACAACCGAAACCGTCAGCTTTATTCGTATTTTTTTCATTTTAAGAAATCCCGTATAAACTGTTCCACATCCTGTGTTGTCATTAATGCAAAATTAAAATCCTGAATTTCGTCTACATCTGAAATTGTATTCAGTTTCTGTATCACAGCCGTCGGAACTTCTCTAT
>JAUNAI010000006.1:0-23357 GCA_030527705.1 Planctomycetia bacterium
TATATTTTTGGGGCAGCGACACCCGTAGTTTCTCATTTCTTCTAAAAATTTCCACCGAAATTTCCAGAAAAAAACGAAAAACAGGGGGAGTCGTCCTTTAAGAAATCATTTCTCGTGGTATAATAGGTTCCATGTCAACTACTTTTCGGTATGCGCCAGCGGTCTCGGCCCGTGTGTCCAACGGTTTTTGGTCAGTGTATCAGCGTAGACCAATTTCTGGAGCGCTTCCCGGAAACTTTTTTAAGTGGAATGATAAATCATGAACGAAATTCGTAAAAACATCGCGGAAATGCCTGGTTATGTACCCGGTGAACAGCCACAGGCGGGGAGTTTTATTAAGTTAAACACCAATGAGTGCCCGTATTTACCATCGTCGCGGATTGCGGAAGCGTGCCTTGAGGTAATCCATCGCGGACTGAATCGGTATCCGGACCCGATGGCGAACACGTTCCGAAAAACAGTGTCTGGGATTCTCGGTGTTCCGGCTGAATATATCATGGCTGGAAACGGTTCTGACGATATTCTGACAATTTTAACGCGTACTTTCGTGGGTGAGAATGAGACGCTCCGACTTCCGTATCCAAGCTACGTGCTGTACAAGTCACTCGCCCAGCTTCAGAATGCGCGGAGTGAGGAGATTCCGTTCGATGAAAATTGGCATCTTACCCCGTTATTTACAGCACCGACACCTAGTCTGAAGCTGGTTTACCTGCCGAATCCGAACAGCCCGTCCGGTACACGTCTTACACGTGCGCAAGTGCTGGAAGTTGCCGACGCGCTCCCCTGTCCACTCGTGGTAGATGAGGCATATGCCGATTTCGCGGACGAAAACTGTGCGGACCTCGTATTACAGCGGAAAAACATCATCGTGACACGGACCATGAGTAAGGCTTATGGTCTCGCTGGTTTACGTTTCGGTTTCGTCATCGCGCACCCGGATTTAATCCAGGAATTTATAAAAGTGAAAGATTCCTATAACTGCGACGCGCTCTCGATTGCGGCCGCGACCGCTGCAATTTCCGATACGGAATGGCTCCAGGAAACACGCGCAAAAATAATTAATACCCGTACATGGATGAATGACGCACTGAAGGAAATTGGTTTTCACACCGTTCCGTCGCACGCGAATTTTATTTGGTGTACTCAGCCAGACTGGGACTTAAAGGCGATTTACTCTCGTCTGAAGGCTGAAAACATTTTCGTACGTTACATGGTTTACGATAAATGGGGTGAAAATGGTTGTGGTCTGCGTATCAGTGTCGGTACGGATGATGAGGTAAAAACACTCGTAGACCGAATCGCAAATATGGAGAAATGAAAATCGGAGGTGAATCATGCAGGAAAATAAAATGAGAATCGCAGAAATCGTGCGAAACACGAATGAAACCCAGATAGAAATGTCCCTGAACGTGGATGGTTCCGGAAAATCTGCGCTTACGCTCCCGGTCGGTTTTTTAGAACACATGCTGACGTTACTCGCAAAACATTCCGGAATGGACCTGAAAATGACGGCGAAGGGTGACGTCCATGTCGATTTTCACCATCTCACGGAAGATACAGGAATTGTTCTCGGCGAAATGCTTCGGCAGGCGCTCGGAAATAAAGCTGGTATCCGTCGTTACGGTTTTTTCCTCCTCCCGATGGATGAAACGCTCGTAGAAATTGCGGTCGATTTCGGTGGACGTCCTTATTTCGTATATAATGTCGATTTCCCAACCCCAAAAGTCGGCGATTTCGACACAGAACTCGTCCGCGACTTCTGGCACGGTTTTTCCTGTGCTGCGTTATGTAATCTCCATATTAACCTGAAATATGGACAGAATAGTCATCACATCGCCGAAGCAATTTTTAAATGTGCAGCGCGCGCAATTCGCATGGCTACTGAAATGGACCCGAAGATGCACGACATTCCCAGCACGAAAGGGGTTCTGTAATGGTGAATCTTTCCGATTTTGGGCGAGAGAAACCGTTTTCCGGCGTTATTTTTGATTTTAATGGGACACTTTTCTGGGATACGGCAGAACACGATAAATCGTGGGGACTGTGTATGCAGAAATATGGGGTTACGGTCACACCAGAAATGATGTTTAAGCAGTTTCATGGAAAGCCGAACGACCTAATTATTCGGGAATTACTGGGAAAAGAAACACCAGAAACCGTGATTCAAGAAATCATTACGGAAAAAGAACGGATTTATCAGGAAGTCTGTCTCCAACGTACGATGCAACTGGCTCCTGGTGCGGAAGAATTACTCGATTTTTTAAAGGAAAATAGTGTACCATTTACGGTTGCGACTTCCGCGCCGGCAGAGAATATCGAGTTTTACTTCCAGCATCTGAATATCGGACGATGGTTTCAGTGGGAAAAAATCGTCTATTTCGACGGAAAAACGCCGGGGAAACCGAATCCTGAATTCTATCAGCGTGCGATGTGGATGATTGCGTGTTCTGCGGAAGAAACAGTCATTTTTGAAGATGCACCCAGTGGTATATTAGCGGCGGAAAATGCAGGCTGTCGGAATATTGTGCGTGTTGATTCCGAAAACGTAAAAAACTCTCCCTTCTCATATCCTGTGATTCGTGATTTCGGTGAAGTGAATCGGGAAATTTTTACTAAATAAAACAGTTGTCGTATTCGAAAATAACTTTATTATTTTAGAAGTGGATTTTTATAAAAATGCCAACAGACTTTCAGAATGTAAAAGGAATCGTTTTCGATTTTAATGGAACTCTCTTCTGGGATACGCAGTTACACATCGACGCTTGGATGCGGTACTGTGCAGAACGAGATATTCCACTGACACTGGACGATTTTTATAAGAAAATTCACGGAAAGTCGAATGAAGCGATTTTCAAGATCCTTCTAAATCGTACACTTTCTCCTGAAGAAGGAAAAATTGAGGAGGATAATAAGGAAGGTTTATATCGAAACATCTGCGTTGAGCGTGGTCTGGGACTTGCACCGGGGGCGGAGGAGCTGCTGGACCGACTGAAGGAAATTGGAATGCCGTTCACGATTGCGACGGCCTCGTATTACGCGAATGTAAAGTTTTTTTATGAATTCACGCGTCTTGACCGCTGGTTTCAATTCGAGAACATCGTGTATCTAGACGGAACAGTCCCATCAAAACCTGACCCAACGATGTATTTTAAGGCGATGGAGATTATTCATCAGCAACCAACCGACGTGCTGATTTTCGAGGATTCTCCACCAGGTATCCAAGCAGCGATTGCGTCAGGAGTAGGCAATTTAATACTTGTAAACTCTGATGGACGAGATTATTCCTCTTATCCATACGAAGTAATCAATGATTTCAAAACAGTTCTTCACCGGTTTTAATAAAAACTGGTCTAAATCATACATTAATATGAATCTTAAAATAACCGGGTTTAATAAGTGCCCGATTTAATACTCTGATTTTAAAAATCCCGGGGATGTTAAACTGACTTCACTTAAAAATTTAGTGAAAAGTAATCTCTCCGACAGTCGTTTCCTCAATATAAAACGACTGAAAAACAGAATTTTATTATATAGCGCGTCAGGTATATAGGTTATTCCAGAATTAACGTTCCCGTGGTGGAAGGTTAAGGCTGGTAATCCAGTCCTGAATGTCGCAGTCAAACTCACTTGAGAGGTTATACTGAACCAATCCACGAATTAACTCGCCAACACCACCTTTTCCGATAACTGCGTCAATCGCCTTTCCAAAACGCAGATTCAGATCAGGATGAATCATTCGTGCACAAAAATTCACAAGCATTTCATTCCGTAAAACGTCATCCGGTAACAATTCATGAAGACGGTTAATCAGGTTATTTTTCTGGCTGACTAATTCTTCGATACCAAGCCGACTATCAGATTCATCTACATTATCCAATGGTGAGCGACCTGTTAGTAACTCCAGAAGTACATAACCAAGGCTAGCGATGTCCGACTGGGGCGTTCCCCCTCCTGCCCCTTTTTCACACTGAATAATTTCCGGGGCAGCATACAACGGCGTGCAGAGATGAATCGGAGCTTTTTCTTTATAAAAAATCGCAGCTCCTACATCAATAATTTTCGCATGTCCAGTCCGTTTCAGCATAATATTCGGCGGTTTTATATCACCATGGACGATTCCTGCCTTATGCAGAGCATCGAGCGCCAATAAACAGTCACGAATAATTGACAGAGCAATTCCCGATTTTAATCGCGGACGCATCGATCCTGGAGTGATAATCACTTGGGTTTTATGCTCAAAATCATCCTGTTTCAGGTTTTTCCTCATCCATTCCAATGTCGTCTTCTGCATCAACTGTTCAAGATCATAACCATCTACCCATTCCATTTCCATAATACGGATATCATGAAACATAAACCAATTTCGGACTCCCATAAGATTATCATGCTGAATCGCGGCCACTACAGAAGCGACTTTCGCGTTATAATGCATGATATACTTATACTCTTCCTCCGTATCAAAACTCTCCGGGCTAAAAAATTTCAACGCAATCGGAAGATGAAAGTTATCCGTCCCGAAACGCTCACTATAATAAACGACTCCCTGATTCCCTCTTCCAATTACTTTTTTCAATAAAAGATTCTCTTTATTAAAAATAAATTCAGAATCTCTCAGGGACTTATACTCTTTATAGAGTCTTTCTACCGTATTTCCTGAACTTAAAGTAGAAAAAGTGCCGGTTTCCGACAAAATATTCGTGTTGCGCACCATCGGAATCCATGGCTTATCCGACTCATAATTAGCTCGTACCGCCATACTTGTTTTATCTAAATCATAATTTTTCGCTCCCCACTTAGCACACATAGAATAAGAATCCGAGGTCATTTTCTTCGTAGTCTGTGAAAGCGGGTCATTCCCTTCCCAATCTTCTACCACCACTTTTTCAGGCATATCTTCCCGTTTAAGAATATCCATATCCACATCCATATCCGCCTCTGCTGGCGGAGTCGGTTGCGCGAGTCGAGCGGATTGAGCTAACTGATTCGGATTGACGGAAGATGGAGTCGAAATGGGGTGAAGCATTTTTTCGTCACTACAAGAAGCGGGACGATGGGAGAGAGGCTGAGTCTGATCAGGGTCAGAGATTTTATTTTTTTTCAGTGTCATAGTCTTACCTATCAAGAATACGGTTTAGGCTATAAGGTATCTTCAAGACAAAAAAACAGTTGCACACATCAAAATAATAGTAACGCCTGCAAGCAATTTTGTCAAGAGGTTTATGATGAAAAAGTAAAAGTTTTTTTGGAAATCGGTAAAAAATCTGCTTTAGTTTCGTTTTTTCGTGAAATTTCCTGAAAATTCAACTTTTTAGAAAAAAATAAAATTGACATGAATTTAATACATTAACCAGATAATAAAATCAGAAAAGAATGTATGTAAAAATCTCACGACAGCTCCGTGCCCCCCTTGTAGTTTTTTGGAAATGGGTTATAATAACGAAAATTATTTTGATTCCGTAAAGTGGTTCACGTTTTTACGTGATAATTTTAGAGTAATAACTGGTGTAACATGTCCGAAACTTTTGAACTTCCGAAGCAGTACGATTTTCAGAGCGCGTGGGAAAAATGGTATCCTTACTGGGAAGATAATGGTCTTTTTCACAGCGAGCCAAATGAGAATAAGAAGCCTTTCACGATTGTGATTCCGCCGCCGAACGTGACGGGGGCACTCCACATGGGGCACGCGTTGAATAATACACTTCAGGATATTCAGATTCGTATGAAACGGATGCAGGGTTTCGAAGCGCTCTGGGTGCCGGGTACCGACCATGCGGGAATTGCGACGCAGGCGATGGTCGAGAAGAAACTCCGTGAAGAAGAAGGTTTGACGCGTAACGACATCGGTCGTGAAGCGATGGTGAAGCGGATTTGGGACTGGAAAGACTCTTTCGAGAAGCGGATTATCGGTCAGCTGAAGAAAATGGCAGTCAGCTGCGACTGGGAACGTCTCCGTTTCACGCTCGACCCGGTCTGTGCGCGGGCGGTGAGAAATACGTTCTTCACTTTTTTTGAAAAAGGTCTGATTTATCGCGGAAAGAAACTCGTCAACTGGGATACCGCGTTGCAGACGGCGGTGAGCGACGACGAAATTAATAATGAGACACACGACGGGCATTTCTGGTACCTGAAATATCCGGTAATTGACCCGCAGGAAGGCGATTTGGAGTATGTGACCGTGGCGACGACGCGACCGGAAACGATGCTCGGCGATACGTGCGTGGCTTGCCATCCGGAACCGGGGAAACAGCTGGATCTGCTGGAAAAAGGGATTCGGGAAGAACTCGCAGTAGCAAAGGACGCGGAGCGCGAGGAACTGGAAAATAAACTGAAGGCGCTTCTAAAACGGCGTGAAGAATATCTGCCGACGCTCGAAAAGTTGGCGAACAT
Source organism: Planctomycetia bacterium (assembly GCA_030527705.1). Classification (GTDB taxonomy): domain Bacteria; phylum Planctomycetota; class Planctomycetia; order Pirellulales; family Thermoguttaceae; genus RGIG3701. Next base: position 6,388 of record JAUNAI010000006.1, read on the forward strand.
GGCGAAAGCCGGCAAGAAACTGTTACTGCCGATAGCAAATCGTGAAATCCCGCTCGTGACAGACATCTGGGCGAAACCGGAAATGGGAACCGGGTGCGTGAAAATCACTCCGGCGCACGACCCGAACGACTTCGAGGTCGGAAAACGGACGCAGGTTCCGTTCATTAATATTATGAAGAAAGATGGAACGCTGAACGGCGAAGCGAGCGTTTACACGTGGGACGGAAAAAAATTCGCGAACGTGACGGCTACAGAATCTGCGTTAAGTCGTACGGTCCCGGAAAAGTATGTCGGCATGAAGATGCTCGAAGCGCGAGAAATCCTTGTCGCGGACCTTGAGGCGGCTGGAATTCTCCTGAAAGTGGAAGACCACGAGCATGAAGTCCCGGTGAGCGACCGGTCGAAAACCGTGATTGAGCCGTTCTTGAACGATCAGTGGTTCGTGCGTATGGCGGACCTGGCCCAGAGCGCGATGGACGCGGTCATGGACGGTCGCGTGCAGATTTTCCCGGAACGTTACGCGAAAACGTATCTGGATTGGCTCTCTGAGAAACGTGACTGGCCGATTGGACGTCAGTTATGGTGGGGACACCGGATTCCGATCTGGTACGTGCGTGCGGCGGATGGTTCCGAAAAAATGCCGATGGAAGCGGAATTGGCGTCGGCGTTTGCAGGTCGTGCTGATGTGAAATGGACGTGGGACGAAGAAGGAAAAGAATGGTGGATCTGCCTGCAAGACGGTGAACTGAACGCGGATATTCTGCCCGGTTACACCCTGGTGCAGGATGATGACGTACTCGATACGTGGTTCAGCTCGGCTCTCTGGCCTCACTCGACGCTCGGTTGGCCCGAACAGACACCGGAACTGAAATACTATTATCCGACGAGTGTTTTGATTACCAGTCGCGATATTATCACGCTCTGGGTCGCGCGTATGGTGCTGACCGGGTTGCAGAACTGCGGTGACATTCCCTTCCCGCACGTGTACATTCACCCGAAAATTCTCGACAAATACGGCGAAACGATGTCGAAATCGAAAGGTAACGGTATCGACCCACTCGACGTCATGCAGAAATACGGTGCGGACGCTCTGCGTCTGGGTGTGGCGTGGCTCTGCACTGATTCTCAGGATGTGCGTTTGCCGGTCGATTTCGAGTGCCCGCACTGTGGTGAAAAGGTGGAACAGACGAAAGAAAACCGTATCCGTCCGCGTGTGAAATGCCCGAAATGTAAGGAATTTTTCTCAACACAGTGGGCGAAAAAGGAAGAAGACCTTGCGCTGGCGCGTGGAACGGTCATTTCTGAGCGTTTCGAGATGGGGCGTAACTTCTGTAATAAGTTGTGGAACGCTTCCCGATTCGCGATGATGTACCTGATGGAAGATTTGGAGGAGGTTTTGCGTCCGGATTACACGCTGGCACCGATTTCCGACGACGAATTGTTCATGGAGGACAAGTGGATTCTGAGTCGTCTGTGCACGATGGCGAAGATGTTCACGGAAGGTATGGAACGTTACGATTACGCGACGTGCGTCCGTGCGTTATATGATTTCACGTGGGACGAATTCTGCAGTAACTATATTGAAATTGCAAAATACCGTCTCCAGACGCCGGAATTGAAAGCGACGGCAAAACGTGTCGTGGCGTTCGTCTTGGACGCGCTTCTGAAGCTATGGCACCCGGTCATTCCGCTCATCACAGAAGAGGTCTGGCACCTGCTGGCGAAAGTCGCGCCGAAACGTGGTCTGACAGCAGAAGACCTCCAGCGTGAGCAACCGGAAAGTATCGTTCGCGCCCCGTGGTTCGTCGATACAGCGAACCGGATTAATCCAACGATTGAAGAGCAGTTCGTCGTGTTCCAAGACGTGTTGAAGGCGGTCCGCGAAATCCGTTCCCGTCAAAATGTGCCGGTAAAACAGGATGTGGAATTTGCGGTGAAGTGCTCCGCCGAGGTTGCAGAACTAATTCTGCCGATGAAAGCGTACTTCACCTCCATGGCACAGGCGACGCTGACGGCTTGCGGTCCGGACGCGGAAATGCCTGCCCTTTCCTCGAACGCGACGGGCGCGAACTGGGAACTGGGTGTAAATCTGGAAGGTCTCATCGATGTGGAAGCGGAGTTGAAGAAGAACCAGACACAGCGCGACAAGCTCGTCGGTTTCATTTCCAGCAAGGAAAAGAAGCTCTCCAACGAAGCGTTTACCGCCAAAGCCCCTGCGAAAGTCGTCGAGGCGGAGCGCGCGTCGCTGGTTGACCTGAAAGCGCAACTTGCGGCGGTCGAAGAAGCTATCGCACGCCTCCAAAAATAAAACAAAATAAGAAAAGCAAGTGTTCGTAGAACGCGATTAAAAAGTTTTTGAAAGAGGGGGCTGGGGAGAAAACAATTTTCAAAATGTTTTCTCCCCACGAGCGTTACGACATGACGGGTAGCAAGTTCCTCCCGATAGGGTGGATACTTGCGTAAAGTGTTTAGCTCTGTGAGACATAAACATTCGTGAGGTGGAAAACATTTTTGCAAAATTGTTTCCCCCCATAACTTTATAATTTATTTTTTAATTCTTGACAGTTACTATATTACGAGTGTTTTATATTATATTCTCGACTTCCACCAGATTCCAGAAAAAATCCCTCCTACAGTATACGCAACGATGTCGAGCGGGTCGGAATAGGTCTTGCCGTCCGCGAATGGGAGAAGTGGGAAAAGAATCTCGAACGCGAAGGAAATAATTAAGAGAAAAATCATAATTTCCTCGACCGTCGGCGGTTCATCTTCCGGACGAGCACGCAGAAGTTTCAGAAGTAGTAACACCGGCGGCAACGTAATCGAAACACAAAGAAAATCGGTCCACCACGCGGAAAGAGGGTAAAAATCGAAATTCGGACGTAAAAAAAAACGATTCAACAACCACAAAAAAAGACTGACCAGAAACAGCGTGTCGCCGAGATAACGAAATCGGTTTTCCGAAACAGAAAATCTGTTTTCCGAAGCAGTCTTTTTCTCACACATCTCAATATTTCAGTGAGTCTCGCCACATAATTGAGTAAACAGATGAATGAACGCAAAAATTCAACAACAAAACGCGAGTAGCGGGAAAATCAGAATTTTCTCCCACATTTTCTTTTTTCCGAGCGCGACATAACGGCAAAAAAAGAACCCGACGCAGACGGACGCCAAAACGCAATATACCATACACGACTGCACATGTGGATGAGAGAGTTTCTGCGATAAAGTAAGTTTCGTCTGATAAATATACACGACAGAATCCCGACCTACCGTAAATTTTAGGTCCAAATCCAAGCCGACACCGCCCGATTTTCCGTCAGCACCGAGTGAGGTAATTTCCCATTTCCCCTCACGCAAGTCGTACTGAAACGGTTTTCCCCAACTGTCCAGCCGTTCTTCCTCAGGTAAAAAAGCGAGCGTTTCGGGATAATTTCCGTTTTTCTCCCGAAATTCTTCCAAGCGTTTTTCCAACAAGACCGCTTTTGAACACGTTTCGGACGGTTTCTCACGTAAATACGAGGATGGCATGTCAGCCATATTCAGCACCAAGTGTCCCCACAGTGCCACAACCGTCATGCCGAACAAAATCGACCAAAAACGCGGACCAAACATGTAAACCTCCATTAAAATATGACGGTGATTCTCCCATTTTGACGAAATCCGACAATCAAGAAATTCACTCCCCAGAATTCGGTGTAATCACCAGTTCTACACGGTAATTTCGTTGGGCTCCTTTCTCTGTTCCAGAGGAAATAATCGGCGAATTCGTGCCATGCGCGGAAACATTCAGAGATTCATCTCCGAAAAAATGTTCATTTACCATTACGTCACGAACCATCATCGCCTGCGACATCGTCTGCTGTTTAGGGTCTTTAAATCCAGCACTGACTTTCTGATAGGTACTAACATGTCCCTGAATATCAATCATAGCATTAGGATACCGCTGCGAAACGACTTTCGCAACCTGCCGAATCAGATTCTGACCACTTGGTGAAAGCGAGCCAGATGATTCAAAAAGCGTATTTCCGGGCAATTCAATATGGATTTTGTTACCATGAGTAGAGACGACCGTACCGGGAATCGAGGGAAGATACGCATCCTGCGTCCCTCCAACACCGGCAATCGGTGAAGGTACAGATAATTCTGTTCCTTTATTTTCACTTTTATTCGAGAGAAAAGTGGTTCCTTGTTCCTGAGATCGACGAATATCTTCATACTTCGCCAGCTGATTGGAAAGGTATTCATTCTGTTTCTGGGTATTCGCGACCTGCTCAAGAGTGTCTTTTAACTGTTTCTGAAGTACCAGCTGTTCCGCCTGAAGCGTCTGAATCTGATGCCGACTCGCCGCAATAGCGTGAACCTGAACACGATTCGAGTTGGCCAATTCCTCATAACGATTTTTCCATGCGTCGCGCTCATTCTGAACCGCAATCTGCTGATTCTGCAGGTCCGTCACCTTTCCCTGAAGGGTTAAATTATTCGTACTACTACAGCCACTTGCAAAAAAAACCGACACAATCCCCAAAACCGTCCCAATCTGGCAGGCTTTTCGTAATGAATTCATCAGGAATTGCGTTTCGTGGGAATTTATCATTTTCAACGTCCGCATAAAAACACCCAATTTCCTCAAAATAGGAATCAACTTATATAATTTATACTCTTTTTTCATTTATTTTGCAAGAGCAATTCACGCGAAAAAGACGTTTTTTTCTGTGATTTTTACTTTTTTCGAATTATTCAAATTCAACATACTATAAAATTTCGTTTTTCTATCGTGTCATGTTGCCAAAACAACGACCAAAAGGACCGTTCTTCCCTGAATTTATAAGTAAAATTAGTATAAATAAAATATAACAGGTCAATTTTACAAAATACATAAAACCGGTTCTACAAAAAAAGAGGCTTCCAACGAAACCTCTTACTAAAACATAAGTCATCATTCAGAAAAATCAGATTCCGAAACCTGTCGGACGACGATTTCCCTCACGTGCTTCCTGCTCTGCGCGAAGACGCTCTTCTGGACTGGGAACACCGTCGAAAACAGTAAAGACCGGAATTTCTTTCTTCAATTTCGTGAAATATTCCTCACGCACTTTATTAATTTTATCATTCTTAATCTTATCATGAATCAGTTTCTGAACATCCCCAATCGGCTTCCGAATCAGTTCCTCACGCTCTAAAACACGCACAATATAAAAACAGTTATCATCCTCGACAATTTGCGAGCTTAAAACACCAACCGGCTGCGTAAAAATCGCATTTTCTAACACATCTGACGCCAACTGACCAGGTTTAATCCAGTCATTAACCCCTCCCGATGAAGCCGTCACTCCATGAGAAAATTCTCGTGCAACCTCCGCGAACGGTTTTTTCTGAACCGCCACCATCGAGCCAATCCGCACGATTTCCTGATACGCTTCCTCTCGCGAGTAAAACCGCGATTTCCGAATCACCAGCTCCTCCCAGCGTGCACGTGGCTGCGTCTCAAACTCTTTCGGATTCTCGTGATAATAGTCCGAGATTTCACGATATGAAACCGTCGGATTCTGCGGAATAGTTTTCATCATCCACTGCTGGCACAGTACCATTTCACGATATAGATATTTCTGTTTCAGAATACACGTACCTTCTTCAGCCAGTATCTTCTCATAATCTTCCCGTAACTGAACTCCTGCCTTTTTCATTCGGTCCGGCAACTCTGTATCCTCGAATAAATCGTCAATCAGTTTCAGGTTCTGCTGAATCCCTTCCGATGGAACATTCCGAATCACATCACAATAAATCAATTTTCGTTCCACTACCTGATTCAGGAGCATGCGAATCAAAATTTCGCGTTGCATATCCCAGTACTGTTCTGGAATTTTCTCTCGATTCTCTTCCATAATTCGGTCTGCCTGACTCACAATGTCACCGGAAAGGATAACCTGTGACCCAACTTGCGCCAAAACCTGACCATGCTCATAAAACTGAATTCCTTCACCCGCCAAATTCGTCGTGTCAGCAGTCAATGAGGGTAACTGTTTCAAAATCATATCTGACTGCACAGTCTCTGCTGGTGATGCAGGAGTAACATGTATTTCAGACTCTGTCTCCTGTCCATTCAGAACATTCTGACCATCCTGCAAATTCACAGAAGTCCCAGACGACTCCACCGAAGCTTCCATAACCGGAGTTTCCTCGACAGTCGGCAATTCTACTGCCGTTCCAACCGCAACATTTTCTGGTGCAGGATTTAAAGTCGTCGGCGTATAGGCAGGCTGAGCAACCGAATCTGCTGGCACAGAGTATGGACTCTGGACCACCTGAGAATTCTGAACGGGATGTCCCCCCTGGACCACCTGGGTACCCTGAGCTGGATAAGAATTCTGCCCCGGCAGAGTCATCTGAGACGGAGATTGGACCATATTTTGCGATGGAGTAATCCCTAATTCCTCCAGATCCTGATAAGCCGGTCCCTCTTCTTTCACGTTCCCGAAAGGGTCTGCTACTTCTTCAGCTTCATCTTTTTTCGCCCACGGAAAACGAATAAAGACCCCCTTTTCAGCCTTTTCCGCCTCACGTTCCTTTTCTTGCTGCTCCGAATAGCTCAAAAATCGATCCGGATTCGTATTAGCATTTCCAGAATCCCCAGATTTTTCATTCCTTGCCCAAAAACCGGATTTTTTTTTCGCACTTTTATCGGAAACTGCACTTCCCGCACGGCTCCCACTCGTGGAATCAGCAATAACGGTTTCGGAATTCCTTCCAGCCTTAGAATCATCTTTATTCCACCACGTAGCAGAAATATCAGACACGAAACAGGCGGAAAATACTCCAAAGGTGGAAAATACAAGCAAATTGGAAACGATTTTTAATAAACGCATCAAGGAGCACCCTCATTACGACACGGATTTTGCTAAATTTCTCTAAAATTTCGATAATCGACGCCGATTTTACTATATCACAAATCGGACATAGACAGGTTACCAAATTTCGACTATTCTTGCAAGAGCATTTCCGCATAATTTAACAAAATTTCTGAATCTGAGGCAGAATTTACGAATTCCTTCCCAATCGGCAAGTACGCTGAGTGTTCATCCGCGAATCTAAGCGTCTTTTTTTCCTTCCCAATCCGACGATCTGCAACCATTTCCAGTGCTTTACGAGAATGAAACTCAAAAACCAGAAAATTGCCGTCTCGTGAGATAGCATAAACCAACCGTTGATGCGCTAAAATACGAACTTTATACAATTTGAGAAGTAACTGAGCTTGTGGCGGAATCGGTCCGAAACGGTCACGTAATTCCTCGGCAAAATCTTCTAAATGTTCTAACCGCGTCAGACGTGACAGACGGCGATAAAGCTCCATTTTAACGCGCATATCCGACACATACTGATGCGGAAGATAAGCCGTCATCGGAATTCGTACGTCCACATCTACCGACTCTCGTGGAGGCATTCTCCGTAACCGTCGCACCGCTTCATCGAGTAAATCACAGTACAACTCGTAGCCGACCGCCGCAATTTCGCCACTCTGTTTCGTGCCGAGAATGTTTCCCGCTCCGCGAATTTCCAAGTCACGCATGGCGATATGAAATCCAGAACCGAGATGCGCGAATTCCTCAATTGCCTTGAGTCGCCGCAACGCCGTTTCCGTCAGAATGGTATCCTTTTTTACTAAAAGATAACAGTACGCGTGATTTTTAAACCGTCCAACACGCCCACGAAGTTGGTGAAGCTCCGCCAGCCCGTACCGATTCGCCTCATCAATGAAAATTGTATTCGCATTCGGAATATCCAGACCACTTTCCACAATCGTCGTGCTGAGCAAAATGTCCACTTCATGATTGATAAAGGAACGCATTACCTGCTCCAACTGACGCTCCGGCATCTGTGCGTGTCCCACCGCAATCCGCGCTTCCGGCACGAGTTCTTTCAGCCGTTCCGCGACCTCCTCAATATCCTTCACGCGGTTATGAATAAAATAAACCTGCCCATTTCGGTCAATTTCGCGCATAATCGCATTTCGGACGGTGTGTTCCTGAAACCGCGTCACGTGCGTTTCAATCGCGCGTCGGTCCAGTGGCGGTGTCTCTAAGCTGGAAATATCACGCAGTCCAAGCAACGAAAGATGTAACGTCCTTGGAATCGGCGTCGCGGTCATCGTCAGCACGTCCACCATTTTACGGATTCGTTTCAGCGACTCTTTCATCTCCACGCCGAAACGCTGTTCTTCATCGATGATGACGAGTCCCAGATTCCTGAATTTCACATCGGGACTGGCAAGCCGATGTGTGCCAATCAGAATGTCAATCTGTCCATCTTCAAGCTGTTTCAGCGTCTCTTTTTGCTCCGCAGGTGTCGAAAATCGGGAAATTGAGCGTATAATAATCGGAAAAGTCGCCATTCTCTGCGTGAAACTCCGCAGGTGTTGGTCCGCCAGAATCGTCGTCGGAACCATAATTCCAACCTGATACCCCGCCTCGACCGCCGCAAAAGCCGCACGCATCGCCATTTCCGTCTTTCCGAAACCGACATCACCGCACAAAAGTCGGTCCATTGGACGTGCAGAATTCATATCCGCACGAATCGCCTCCATCGTCGCCAACTGGTCCGGCGTCTCTGTATACGGGAAAAGCGCATCGAACTCATTCTGTAACGGCGTATTCACCGGAAAAACGATTCCCGGTCGCGCAAGCCGTTCCGCCTGCACGTCGAGCATCTCGCACGCCATATCCTGAACCGCCTCCGCCACGTTTTTCTTCTGTCGTTCCCACGCTTTTCCACCATAAACGGAAAGTTTCGGCGCATCCGTTGTGCTACAGATATATTTCTGCACGAGAGCGATTTTCGAAATCGGTACATACACGAAAACACCGTCACGAAACTCCAGTAACATGTGCTCTTCCGCACCGCCAGCATTCTGCGTAACCTGTCCGTTCTGAATAATTCCCCGTTTTGGTTCTAACGTGGACTGGATATTCCCAGCCTTCTCCACATTTTCCCGATTTTTTAACGGTTCCAGCAGCACAAGTCCCCGATACAGTGCGATTCCATACGAAACATGAACGACGTAATCCCCCTCACGCAAGTCGGTAAAAGAGTCAATAATTTTGGTTGCCGGCTCCGGCGTTTTACCATCTTTTTCGTCAGTTTTTCCGCCATCTTTACCATCTTTATTTTTCGCCTGTTTTCTCTCAATCGCCGACCGCCGAATCTCATTTCGATGAAAAAGTGCCGACGAAGAGAGAACCATTTCGTGGCTCAAAAGTAATCGAAAACCTTCTGAAACCGTCCCGATTCGGTATTTCAGCGCCTTTTTTTTCTCGAGATACGTCCCTGAAAAAATTGTCTTTAACCGATTTTCCTCCGCCTCATTGGGACAGAGCAGATAAACCGTCTGACCGAGACCGAAATGTTCCAGTTCCTCGCGGACTTTCGAGAAATCACCACTGAAACGCTCGACCGTCTCCATCGACAGATGAAAATTATCTCCGAAAGCCGACGTACCAAGTGCGGACCCGGACAGAAGCGGAAAACGGAGCACTTCCCGTAACACTTCTTCCGACGTAAACAGCCGCTCACGCCGTTCCTGCGCCTGATAAAATCGCCGTCCCTGAAGCTGAATTTCTTCCGGCTCTAACAAGAAAAAGAGTGTATTTTCCGTACTCAAGTATGCCGTCAGTGGAACACGCCCCGACGCAAAATCGAGCATGGACGTAAACGCGCCCAGACGCACCGACTTCACCGTATTCAAACTGCGTTGCGTTTCCAAATCGAATTCACGAATTGAATCAATTTCGTCACCGAAAAACTCAATTCTCAGAGGACGCTCCCAGTCAATAGCGTAAATGTCGATTAACCCGCCACGCGCGAAAAACTCACCAGGAAACTCAACCGCCGTGGTATTCTGAAAACCGTGCGTAACGAGCCATTCCGTAATCGTCTCCATCGCGATCGTGTCACCCTGCTCCAGCGTCAGCGCCTCTCCCGCCAACGTTTCCGGTTTCGGACACGGCATCAATAATGCCTGAATCGGTGCCACCACCGCGATCGGCATCACTTTTTTATCATTTTTCGTCTCATTCAAAAAACTGTGCAGAACCCGTAACCGTTCTCCCACCGACGCATCTGGAATCACCGTGGAAAACACATCTTCATCGTCTGTTCGTTTTTTTTCTTCCGTCACCAACAAGCCTGCCGAGTCGTTCAACCACGGAAAATAGCAAATCGGTCGCTCACCAAAAAGAGAAAAGTCATCCTGAAAATTCTGCGCCACTTTCTGCGTCGGCGTAACCACAACAACATGTTTATCCGGGTTTTCTTGAATTATCGCCGCCAGAACCGCTGCAGAACCTGCGCCCCAGATTCCCTCTAAATGCGGACACTCTCCACCCGAAAGAAGCGAAAAGATTCCGCGTTCTTTAAGAAATTGATGAACGTTTTTCGTTATTTCAGGAAGAAGAGGCTTATTCATTGCACGTTTATTTGAAAGAAAAGTCCGGACGCTCTACAAAAAAGAGAGCGTCCGTGATTCAAAATTTTGATATTTACAGCTTTTGAGTCTTAACGAGAATCCGTCATTCAGTCGAGTTCCTTCACACGTACATTTTTGAACATAACGCGCGCACCATGACCGAGGAAACCGATTGCGCCCGATTCATTATGCAGACCGGGATGGTCGCGGTGGTCCATCGTCTCTTTAATTTCGGAAATGTCAGCTTCCGTCACGACTTCACCATTCACTGTGACGCGAATTTTACCGCCGTCCGCCATGACTTCTTCCGTGTTCCACTCGCCTGCCGGTTTTGTGAAACCACGTTTCACCGGCACGACACCGTAAATCGAGCCATGATACTGGTACGGCTGGAGCGTCTTGTAGCAGTCCGCGTAGTCATCCAGAATCTGAATTTCCATTCCGTGATATGCCGCGTCTTTTCCCATTTCCGCTCGGATACCGAGACCGTTATTTCCTCCCGGCGGAACCTGGAAATCAAAGCGAATCACGAAATTCTTATAATCTTTCGGCAGGTACAGGTTTCCGCCAGGTTTACACACGATGACGCCGTCTTCAACCACGTAACCTTTCGTGTCGCCACGCCAACCGTCCAGATTCTCGCCGTTAAAAATCAGTTCAAAACCGTCCGCTTTTTCCGCGTCCGACAGCTGATTATCCGCCGCGTTGGCCGCAACATTTCCCGTCACCATCATCGCACATGCTACCAGCGACACAAAAACAGATTTCCAAGTCGATTTTTTCATTTTTGATTCCTTTTCTAATTAGGGAAGGTATGAGGGATTTTTAGTAATCACTTTTACAAATTATAACCATTATGTCGAGTTTCGTCAAGGATTTCCCACCATTTTTTAGGAAATATTCCCAAAATTTCTTCAATTTCTTGTCATATCCTCGATTTTCCTAAATATATAACAATTTCAATCACCAACAAAAAAACCTTCACCCATTTTTGATATACGCTCAAAAACGATGAAGGTTTTAACCATCTGGAGGAAGGTCTCTTATTCCTATTATCGGAATATTCCTGTTTTAGAATTAAAATATTCTAAATTTTTGAGAAAATTCCTATTTATCGGACTCCCGTTCAGTGAAATTTAACATTTAATGAATGTTCAGTGAACATGGACCGCTAACGCACCCACCATTACACGCCATCACTTCCAGGAAATTAACCGGAACTTTCCCACTCGCAAACAATTTCAGTTGCGGAAGCGTTTTCTTATCCACGCCGTTAATGAATTTCGACTGCAACTTGAAGTCCGGGCGAATCTTATGAATATCATCACTCATTTCCGCCAAAACCGCCTCGGTCACACCGCAACTTTTCGCAAAATTCCTCGCATTTTCACCAGCCGGACGTTTCAACACCCACGGTTCTTGCGTGATAATGTCGATTTTTCGACCAGCCAACATCGCACCAGTTTCCTCGAAAGTGAGCACATAATCGACTAAATCGCACTCGCTCGCCTCATGCCGTTTCGCGATACACGGACCGATAAACACCACAATCGCGTTCGGGTCCTGTTCCCGCACCATCTGCGCTGCAAATTTCATCGGACTTGGCGTCGTGGAAACATACTGCAGGAACTGTGGATAATGCCGTTTCACCAACTCAACATACGCCGGGCAACACGACGTCGTCATCAGTTGCTGACCTTCCGCCATTTTCTCCTGAAACTCTTCCGCTTCATGTTCCGTCGTCATTTCCGCGCCGAGTGCCGCCTCAACCACGTCGTCAAAACCAAGTTGACTAATCGCGGTAAACAGCTGCTCAATCGTTCCCGGAAACTGCGAGTACGCCGACGGTGCCACAACAGCAATCACCCGCGCCGGTTTCTTTTTCAACACGTTCATCACGTCTAGCATCTGCGACTTTTCCATTATCGCGTTAAACGGACACGCATTAAAACACTTCCCACAGAAAATACACTTCTCGAAATCGATTTCCGCACGACCGTGTTCATTCTTCCGAATCGCGCCAACCGGACATGCATCTTCACACGGAACCGTCGTCTTCACAATCGCGTGGAACGGACAGACCGCCATACATTTTCCACATTTAATACATTTCGCATAATCGATATGCGAGACCTGATTCACAACCGTAATCGCGTCTTTCGGACAGTTATACATACACGGACGCGCGAAACATCCACGACAATTCCCCGTCACAACATACGAATTATCAGGACAACCCGAGCAACCTGCCGTACAGACCGTCAGTGGCGGTCCCTGAGGTGCTTCCGTCCGTGCGTCAGCTTCCTGTTTATATTCCCGGAGCGTCCGTAACTCGTCCTTTTCTTTTTCGCAACTGAAACCTAAAAGTGCCATGAGACGATATTTCAGCACCGCGCGGTCATGATAAATACAGCATCGGCTCGCCTCTCCATCTTTCGGCCGAAGTCGAACAGGAATCTTGTCGAGTTCCTCCTCCAAAATTTCCTGATCAAAAAGTCGCACAAGCCGAATCATCAGCTCACGCCGCATGTATTCCACACCATTTCTCATCGGGTTCTCTCCTCTGAATCGTTACCGTCCGCGTTTCCGCGTTCTAGCCGTTATTTTCCGTTCCCGTTTCAGTTTTCGCTTCAGTTCCCATCTTCATCAATCAAGAGTTTCCGAAGCTCGTCAAAAACCGACTCGACGGAGGCCTGACCGTGTAATTCTCCGTTAATCTGCACGAATGGCGCGCGACAGATACTCTCCGAAACACACGCATTCAGACACGGCACTCCAATAACTTCCACACGGTCACGGAACTCGTCCGGCAACAGCGTTTCCATATTCATCAATTTCGCGGCACCCAGCATATAACAAGTCGTTCCGCAACAAATTTCGAGACGAACTTTTTCCATGTTTTTAGCCTCTTTTCTTTCTTCTAGTAATATTTAACAACTACTTTTTTCCGGTATTTTGTTTCCAGAATCGTGACCAAACGCTTAATTATATTCCGTCGTAGTTCCAGCTCAATCGGCAAATTCGGGTCTTGATGCGCTTCATTCACTTTCGTACCAACGATAAACTCAATCACATCGTTTTCATTGATTCGAGTAATAATCGCACGTGCCGCCATCGGACTATTCTCAAAATTCCCCGACTCCAGCAACGAACAGACACGTGAAAGCGTCAAAATTCCTTCCGTCACCAGTCCCACACCTGGCATAATCCCCGCCGGTGGTAAATCGCCACTTGATTTTACAAGGTGTAAATCAATTTCCACTTTCTTCTTCAATTCACGTTCCAGAATCGAAGCGGTTGTTCCACCGCAAATCACAACATCATTCGCTCCAGCAGTCGCCAGCATCGCGAACGCATGATCGTGTACTTTATGGAATGGCGGCCCCGTCAAAATACGCAAAATACGCGGGTGTCGCAGATAAATCACCAGACAACTTATGTCGTCCAGACATTTTCCCGGCGTAATCGACAGTGCCTGAAACGCAACGGAATATGCTAAATCTCGCGCAGAAATATTCGGATCTCGGCGGAGTGTATTCTGAATATACTCCAGTTCCCCGCTACGTCTCCATCCAAATTTATACTTTTTCTGTCCCAATCCCGCCTGCGTCACGCCATCTGAGCAGATAATCAGCCGGTCTCCCGGTTCCATCCGCGTTTCATAGCAGTCCACCTCGCGGTCGGGCCAGCGTTGTGACACGATTTTCTGATGTTTCTGCGCCGGAACTTCCACATTTCCACGCAACTGGATATACTGCGGGTTTCCCATCTCAATAACGCGCGTAATCCCACCGAGGCGAAAATCAACCATGGAAAACGTCGCATAACTAATTTTACGTACCTCGCAAATCGGCAACGAATCCATAATCGTCTCCACCGACCGCAACACGTCCACGTTCGATTTCAAAAAATGCAACCCCATCGTGGTCGTCATGTTCGCCAACATGTGTGCCTTGATTCCGCTTCCCAGTCCGTCCGAAAGCACCGCGATACTGCGATTTTCATTTTCCAGCGTCAACAGCTGATAATCATCACCGCACGCATTTTGCCCGCTTTTCGTGAACTGATGACACTCCATCTCCACAAAAAGTTCACCTGCCGCCATGATTTACGCCTCCCGCTTTCCAAAATAGGTTCCCGCAATTTCTTCCAGCAAAATCTCCGTTTCCGCGATATGCTCTCCGAAAAGTCGCGCGACCTGCTGAACGGTCAACACGTTTTTCCGAATCACTTCTTTCGCCTTTTCCGCAATCTGCTCACGCTGTAACTCCGTTTTCGTCACGTCCTGAATGACCGCGCCCGCAGTTTTCCCGACCGAAATGGAGAAAACACTGATATTCACGATTTTCTCACCCAGTGGCTGATTAAACTTCTCAATTTCTCCGCCATTCTCCAACACACTCTCGAAAATATCCCAGAACGGCAACAGATTACTAATCGGAATCGAGTCTAAATTCCCCAGCGAATTATAAACTTCCAGCGTCCCTTCATCGAGAAGTTCCGCAAAATGCCGATTACTCTCAATCACCTGCAACAGGTCGTTTACAATCACCACTCCCGCCGGAATGTACTTAATCAACGCGTTACTCGTCCGTTCAAAATTCTTACGCAGATAATTGTGACACATCGGTGCTTCCGCTTTTCCGGTCAACAACGCTTTTGCGAATTCACGACACGAATCATAACCACACGCACCGCAATTTAACTCATCCTCACGTGAAAATTTCCCGACGCTCGCCAACGCTTTCCGAATTTCCTCCTCGCCCAGTTTCGGTGCTTCTACCGTCGCTTCCGAGTACGACTGATGAATATTCACCGGCACTTCACGTCCCACGCTGGACCGTCGAGAACTCATCTGGTCCGTCGCCGCAATCACCTCAACCGACGCAGAATATCCTTCCATCACCGGACCGTTCACGCAACCATTTTTGCACGCCAGAGCCTCCAGAAAGATTTTACTTCCCTTAATCTTATCCCTCGAAATTCCCGGTAAAACAGACGACAGTCGGTCCAGTCCCGAAAGCGCGAGCAGTCTCACCCCCGCCTCCGACACCGTTTCGTCGCGGAGCGTATCATTCATCCCGCCTTCTAGCGAGTACAACCGCCCTTCTTCCGCGTCGTACGGCACGACCGCCTCTTCCTCCACGTCCTCAAAATGGATTCCCCGCGAATCAAGCAACTTTTTCAGCGACGCAAAAGTAATCGCCAAATTCATCACGCTCGGATTCGCGTCCGCTTCCAGTTTTTTCGCCGCGCACGGACCGATAAACACCGTCTTAATATCATTTCCGTACTCTTTCCGCAACAATTTACAGTGACTAATCACCGGAGAATCGAACGGCACGATACAGTCACTCCATTCCGGCAAATATTTCCGTACGTACTGCACCACCGCCGGACACGCGCTCGAAATATACACCCCGTCCGGTACATCTTTCAGATATTCTCCGACCGAAGAACTTACCAGTTGCGCTCCGAGAGCTGTCTCGCTGACGCCCGCAAAACCAAGACGTTTCAACGCACCCGCCATTTTCTGAATGGAAACACCCGGAAAATACCCCGGAAAACTCGGCGCGATGGAGGCGTAAACTTTCTCGCCACTCGTCAAAAACTGCGTCAATCGCGCCGCATCCGAACGAATTTTCTTCGCGTGAGCCGGACACACTCGGACGCACTCGCCACACGAAACGCACAGTTCCGGAATCACCGCTGCACGCGCGTTCACAATCCGAATCGCCTTACAGTGGCAGTGACGCACGCATTTATAACAGTCCTGACATTCATTTTCTGTCGTATAAATCGGAAACTGACGATTCATTGGATCCTCCAGATAAAAATATTCCAACCAATTCCTGCGATGCAGTCGCTATTAAAAGTTTTTTGAAATTTTTTGTGGTTCAGTCTGGAGGGAAAACAATTTTGCAAAAATGTTTTCCTCCCACGGACGTAAATTCTTGACGGGTAGCGTAGATTCCTCTGAGTTTACTCGGTAGAATCTTGCGTAATAAGTTTAGCCTTTCCCATCATTTTTTCACTTCAGCATTCCGCTTCACACCTTATTTTCCGCATAATCCACACTCCCAATCATTCCGTTTTCGAGAACAACTGATTCAAAATATCCAGCATCACGCCGCCATCTACGTGATTATAAAGTTGTCCATTCACAATCACGTTCGGACCGTCAGAGCACTTCCCAGCACACAGACCACCACATATGTCGATATCCACATCATCCACAATTCCGCGTTCCTGCATGAATTTCTCCGCGACTTCTACATTTTTAGCATTGCCACGCGAAAAACAAGAACTTCCGACACAAATAACAATCTTCACCTTCTCATCCTGCGGGGTATTAGGAACGTTTTCCATTCGATTACTCCTTATTAATCATCTTTGAATGAATTTTTTTTGGCTTATCTTCACAAAAAGGCCAGAACCGATAAATTATTATTGATAAAACTTTAACGTTATATACTATACCGGATTTTTTTTATATGTCAAGAGGAACAGT
>JAUNAI010000006.1:23367-32183 GCA_030527705.1 Planctomycetia bacterium
GTGCCAATTTCTGTCTAAATTTTAATACTTTTTTTCAATTTCGACAAAAATATGATTCCAGCTCTTCACTTATTTCCCAATCGTTATAGCAAAAACTTTCATCTCAAACTTACTAAACGTCATATTTTCCGCATTTTCGCAACAAAATGCCTCACCAGTCTCCGCGTTAAGCGTAAAACAGCTCCCATTCGGCATATTCGTCACCGAAACCTCCGCGCCCGCCGCTGCTTCATTAAAAATCATGACACATTCCACGTCCCCGATTCTTACCTGCCGCAGACGCAGATTTTTCGCATTTTTCCCGGAAATTCGTACAGTATCATCAACGGAATTCGAATTGTCCGCCTCATTCCCCGTCACCAACTCCCGCACACGCTCGACATACGCCTTCACATTCTGTGGATTCCACGTCACAAGCCGTCCGCTTTCGCGCAATTTTCGCATCAATTCCGACTCGTAAAAACCAGCAGGAGTCATATCTCCCATCGACGGCAAGATTACCGCACGATAAGTCATTCCTGCTAGATGAAGTCCCTCCTCATCCACGACGCCATCCCGTAACAGTTGTGACATTTCAAGATAATTGAAATCGAGCTGATTTTCAAATAACGGCGCGACCGATGAAAACGGAACTGCCACACCATCCGTCAAAACCGCGACATGAATCACAGGTTCTCCGCTATTCAGCCAACATATCCGCCTACACGCGTCCGCATATTCTTTAAAACCGTCATTCCACCACGTCGAATTCGGTCCCACATCCGGCGGACGCTCCTCCAGTCGCGGACCACGTACCGAATAATAAAACGCATGCGGCACAAGTAAATTCTGTCCGCGAATCATCACCCAATTCGCCAGCCACTTTACTTCCTCGAACGTCAAATTATGACCGTACGCGCCGTAAAGCTCATTCATATTCCGTGTCCGCCCGAAATTCGTCATCGCGCTCGAGGCGGCTTTCGCGTTGGTCGAGTGTGCGCCATACAACGCTTTCCCTCCCGGTTCCACATACCGCCAGACGATATCCTGTCCCGGAATCTGAAAAACGGCCTCAGACGCTAAATCGTCCGAATTTCCCGGATGACCACACAGCGCGACACCATGTTTCTCGCACCACTCGGAGAGATTCTGATAATAAACCTCCACTAAAACCTGATGAAGTGCCCTATAATACGCACGGCGACGCGTCTCGGATTCCGGCGTATCCTTAAACCACAAGTCCGCTAAATATGGCGTGAAATCATACCCCAGCCGCTCACTCACCCGGCGCAACGCTCCGACATTTCCCGGCACAACACCCCGCGCGGCTCCCCGTCCCAGCTCAGAAGGCTCATCCGTAAAGATTCCAACAACCGTATTTCCAAAAAACTCACCGAATTCCTCAAAATACCGTTCATAAACCAGTCTCCGATAACACGCAACCGCGTCCGGCGACAAAATATCCCCCGCCGCAGGCTGTGACTCTCGCATTTTCCCCGTTCCCTCGCCGATATAATGCAGACCGCGAATAAAACCATTCGATGGACGCTCATAAATCGCAATCCACTTCCCATTCGGGCGTTTCTGAACCTGAACCAAATCCCACAACGGTTCTTTTTTCGATTCCAGATCCCTTTTCAGTTCCGCTTCTTTTTCCGAATCGGAAACAGACTCCGCTCCACCATTTTCAGCATCAGGTAACTCGACCATATAAAAACCGCGAGCGGCAAAACGCGGGTTCTCCGCAGCGACCTGACCAGCCGACGAACCAGACGGGTACATTCCCTCATCATACAACAGCACCGACATTCCCCGACGGCGCGCCTCCTCCAACGCAGTCCGCATCGCCGACAGTAACCGTGGCGACATCCAACCTGTATCCTCCGGGAGACCAATCCGCGGATGAATCACGAAACCATACACTCCATGTGCCTCAAAATCCGCAATCTGACGCACAATTTCCGCCTCTTCCAGTCGGTCATTCCAGAACCAGAACGGCATGAGCGTATATTCTCTCGGCGGATTCCGAAATTCTTCAAAAAATCCCTGGCTTTCCGCACAGTTTCCGTTTTTCACTCCTGTACAGAAACTTAAGCAAAAAGTAAACACACACACTAAAGTTATAATTTTTTCTAATCTCATATTTACTCCCCCACCCCATTTTTCGCCGTCGTAACTTCATCAACCAAGTAAATTATCGACTCGTATGGTATTCCGCCATTCGTCGTCAGACCAATTTCACACGTCCGACTGTTAGAAAAACCGCGACGGATTCCGTGTTCCTCAAGTTGTGGACGCAACGCACGCAACGCCCACGCATTCACCTCTGGCAAGGTAAAACCACGGTCACCAGCGAAACCACAACAATTAATGTTTTCCGGAACCAGTACAGAATCCGAACACCGTCGCGCAAGCTCTAAAAATGCCCCATCCAACTTCATCCGTTTCGTAGAACAGGTTATATGAATCGCAATTGGCTCAGTGGTCGGATGCCATTCCAGCCGATCAACCAAAAATTCATTAATAAACTCTACTGGTTCATACAATTTCATCGATTTAATACACTCACGCATTCGGTGCAGACACGGACTCTGGTCACATAACACCGGGAATTTCCCCTTCGATGACGCTTCCCACAGCGCCTTTTCAAGCTCGCGAACCTTCTCTTCCGCCAAATCCGGCATTCCTTTACTTTCCCAGATCGTTCCGCAACATAACTGGGCAGCATTTTTCGGAAAAACCACATTATATCCAGCTTTTTTAAGGAGTGAAACCGTCTTTTCCGCCAACGGCGTAGAGTTCGGCGCGTGTTTCTGAGTCCCGAATGTCTGATTTATGCAACTCGGAAAATAAACCACCGTCAGGTTATTTTCTCCCAATTCATTTTTCTGTTCCGTTTCCGACACCATTTTCTCCCGAAATTTATACGCTCTCGGCATGGACGGCGTCCAGAGAGGAATCAGCTTTCCAGAACCATGGTGAAGTCCACGACAGACAGCCGACATGGTACGCGTTCCGAGAACCGTGCGCCCTAAATCCGCGACTTTCAGAACAAGCCGAATTGGGGTTTTTAAGGAAGAAAAATGACGAGCAGCAAGTTTTCCAACACGATACCCCGCACTCCCGGGTGGAAGCTCACGTTCTCGTAACTTATGCGTCAAGTTACCAACATTAATCCCCATCGGACACGACATCGAACATAATCCGTCTCCCGCGCACGTCTGATTTCCAGGATAATAAAACGCACGTCGCAATTCTTGCGCAACTTTAGCGGATTTTTCATCACCAATCGCTTCCAGACGAGAAATTTCACGCTGAATCACGATTCTCTGACGCGAAGAAAGCGTAAAACCACATGACATGCAGTTCACTTCACAGAACCCACACTCGATACACCGGTCAATTAATGTATCAGCGAGCGGTAAAGGTTTTAAATTTTTTAGATAACATTTCGGATCATCATTAAAAATAACTCCAGGATTCAAAATTCCTTGCGGGTCAAAAAGATTTTTGATTTCCTTCATGATTCCGTACAGTTCTTCACCCCACTCAACCGACACGAACGGCGCCATGTTTCGACCGGTTCCATGTTCCGCCTTCAGAGAACCGTCATACTTGCCTACGACAAGTTTTATCACATCTTCCATCATCGACTCATAACGCGCAATTTCTGCCTCTGAATCGAATTTCTGATTTAAAATAAAATGATAATTTCCCTCCAGCGCATGACCATAAATGCAAGCGTCATGGTACCCATGCCGAGCGAGAAGAAGCTCTAATTCATGTGTCGCTTCTGGTAGGTTTTCAATCGGAAAAGCCACATCTTCAATTAAGCAGGTAGAACCCGGCTCACGCATGCCGCCAACAGCTGGAAAGATTCCCGCACGGATATTCCAGAAAGGAGCATACTCCTCCGGATTTTCAGTAAAACGTACAGGATCCACCATCTCGTAAGACTGGAGTAAGTCCGTAATTTCCTGGATATTACTCAATAATTCTTCATGTGTCGACGCTACAGTTTCTGTTAAAACGGCCGTCATTCCAGCATGTTCCACATCTTTCGCTGCCGCGAGCGACAGTTTATCGAGCATCTCCGCGCTATAAACAGGACTATTTTTCATAGCAACTACCGCACGGGAAGCCTCATGCATGTCATGAAAATAAAGCATCGCGCTCGCTTTAAATGGCAAGTCGGGGACGGTTTTCATCGTTACTTCTGATAAAAACGCCAACGTCCCTTCAGAACCGACCAGAAGGTGAGCCATTATCTTGAACGGGTCAGAAAAACGCACAAGTGGAAGCAGATTCAGTCCCATTACGTTTTTAATCGCATACTTTTTTCGGATGCGTTCCACAAGTCGCGGATTCTGAATGACTTTCTGACGAATTTTTTCTAAATTTCCGAGAAATTCCGGTCTTTTATTTATAAAATTTTCGCAACTTTCTTTATTTCCGGTATCCAGAACCGTTCCATCAGCCAGAATCATACGGGCGGAGAGGAGAACCTGATCCGAGTTGGCGTGGGTTCCACAATTCATACCGGAGGCATTATTCATGACGATTCCGCCAATCATCGCGGATTTAATACTTGCAGGATCTGGGCCAAGTTTCCGTCCGTATGGTTTCAGAATCTGATTCACACGTGCACCAATAATTCCCGGCTGGAGGGTGACGGTTTCTCCATCAGCGTAACCCGTTCTTGAAACAGAATACTTTTCCCAGTTTTTCCCCGCCACTACGAGAACGGAGTCGGAAATACTCTGTCCTGAAAGACTTGTTCCAGCAGCACGGAAAGTTACAGGAACCTTCTCACGTGTCGCGATTTCAAGGATTTTCGCGACCTCTGATTCATTTTCCGAGCGCATAATCACCTGTGGAATAAGCCGATAAAAACCAGCATCCGTTCCCCACGCTAAACGACGGAGCGAATCTCGATAGAGGCGGTTTTTCGGAATAAATTTCTGAATGTGCGTCAAAAAAGACGTCATTTCCGGAGGGACAATTCCATTTTTCATTATAGCATATTTTCAAAAACTAAAAACTAAGTAATTACCCTAAAGGTGGGGACTTCTTCACACGTTCCCACGAATTATTTCTATATTGTAACACAACTTTCAGGAATACGCAATGCCTTCATCAAAATTTCTTAAAATTTATACCATGTTTTATAATTCTTATAAAAGAATATCATAATGGTATCCTTTTCCGAAATTTATACATTCTTCCTCAAGTAGGAGGTTATCATGCTGATATTTATAAATTGGAGGCGCTAGACTCATGCTATTTTACCAAAAATTTTCACTTTTTTTGCAAAAATCAGGAAAATTAGGCGGGGAAATTGTTGCAATTTCCTAGAACTGTGCTAGACTAAATTAAAGTAGAGATTTCTTCATTATACCCAAAGCTGAAAACAAGGAGGTTTATATTATACACTTTAAATATAGGGTACTGTTCCTGGTATAATTTTACTTTTTCGGCAAATTTACCGATTAACTTATTTTTTATGTTAGCGGTCTTTTCAAGTCTGGGAGAAAAACGATGACGTTTCAAATGTACGACAATACGATGATGGAGAGGGTTTATAAGGAGTTGTTAACGAATTTAACTCCAGAAGATATTATCCGTTTCGAGCTGAATCGGAACTCAATTATGCGGTGCATGACTGACGGTTGCGCAATTGTAACTCGTTCCATGACGCCAATCTGGGCGAATGAACGATTCATTCAAGACTTTCCCAATACGGTTAACGAGATTGTGAGTGAGGAGAAAAACAGAAAAAACATCCTTTCTATCATGAATAATCCGGCGTTCAGTTACATGGACGAAGATGACGAAGAAAATCAGCATAAAAATCCCAATCCATTCTCCGAATTTTTAACCACGAATCGTTCAGCTAAAAGTGTAATGAGTTGTAAAGGGAAGCGGACATTCGAGGTCGAAGTTCATCAGTGGACCCATCCACTCTTAAAAGAAGATTGTATGTTATTCGTAGTTCATGATGCTACGAAACGCCAGGAACTGAAGAATCAGCTGAAAAATATTCATGAAATGTGTGATGGTCTGAGTCATATTGACAGTCTACGTGAATACACATCAGAACAGCGGTGGGACTTTCTCAAGGAAGGAATCTTGTGCATTGGGCAGGACTTACTGCATTATGAATTTCTGGAACTTCGGTTATATGCTCCGGAAACAGACGAGTTACGGTTATTCGCCTCTTATGGTCTGGGCAAAGAAGCGCTTCAACGTACTCCGGTGGTGGACGAAAACAAGAATGGAACGATTGGTTACGTCGCGACCACCTGTAAAACGTATATCTGTCACGACACAGAAAAAGACCCGCATTATCTTCTTGGCGGAGTGAATGCCCGCTCCTCGATGACGGTTCCGATTCTTTTTCAGGGGGAATTGGTTGGAATTTTAAATGTAGAAAGTTCCAATACAGACGCTTTCGAGGAAGAAGATAAACTATATGGTGAAATTCTTGCCCACGAAATTGCAAACGTAATCAACATTCTTCGGCTTCTAGACTCTGAAAAAGTCGCAGGGATTCAGATGAGTGTAGAAGAAATTCACCGAGCAATTGCGCCTCCATGCAGAATGATTGAGGAAAAGGCAGCGCAACTCTTTACGCAATTACATGAAGACCAGATTGAAGCGATGCACGCACTTTATGAAATTATTCTCTCTTCACAGGAACTGAAAAGGGTTATTTTCCAAGCAGGTCAACAACTGGCACCGCAGATTGTGGATGCCAATTATCAAGAATTGGTTGATCAGTGGGGTAAAGAATTCAATGGAAAACAAATTCTTCTATTAGGTACAGGAGAGGAAAATCAGCGGGACGCGCAGGAATTTTTCACTTTTTTAGGTTGTGAATTACACTGTGCGCAGACAGGAGAAGATGCACTAACCAGAATGAAAATCGCCCAGCAGAATGATTCTGAATATTACGCAATTCTCTGTACGGTAAACCCACCGGATTATGAATATAGCACCCAATTTTTCATTGATTTAGCTCAGATTTACGGTGAAAACCATCCGCCACTTGTCTTGTTACAGGAATTATGTACACATGATAAGGCACACACAATTACGAATGTGCGTCTGCGTTACCCGGGCGCGACGGCAAGTTGCTATCCATTCATCGGAAGTGACGGCAATCTGTTTAATGTGATTCTTCAGAGAACGCATGCCGCAGTTGAGAATGCACGGACGAGGAAACCGTATTTTTTGAAATTTAATGACTACTATAATGATCCATACGGTCGAACGGCCGAGGAACTGGAGTCAGAAATGGAATAAATGAGTCGGAAATGGAATCATGAAATACATATAGAATAAATTTCAGAAAAAAATTCCGCCCCCACTTGTAATTTTTAGAAAAATCAGTTATGATAGAAAAGTTACACCCTAAAAAGTGTTTTTCCGGCCTCCGTCGGTTTTTGGGGTGAATTGCCAACCTTTATACCAATCACACTTTAAAATTCTGGGAAGGGTGGTCCTTCTGGTAGCCGTCTTAGCAACGCGAAACGACGGAAAAAACGGGATTTTGGGGTGCGTCGGATATATAAAATTTAGGAGAAGTTTATGAATCGTCGCGATATTCTGAAATCGTTCGCCGTCCTCGCTGCCGCTGGAACCCTACCGGGAATTCCCTCCGCTTTCGCTGAAGCCGCAAAATATGGACTGAAACAGTCTGCATGTCTGTGGTGTTATGGCGGTTACATGAGAAATAATAATATTTCACTCGACCAGTTCTGTGAAGCTGTCGCGAAAATCGGCGTTAAGTCGCTAGAACTTACTGGACCGGGCGAGTGGCAGACCATGAAAAAATATGGTCTTTCCTGCGCAATGCTCTCTGCGCCGATGGGAATCACGCGTGGTTTCAATCATGTAGAATATCATGAAGAGCTGATTGTCAAGACGAAAGCTCAGATTGACTTGGCGGTCGAATGGGGGTTCCCGAACGTCATCTGCATGTCGGGTAACTGTGAAGGAATGGGAAAAGAAGAAGGTATGGCGAACAGCGTGAAGGGGCTAAAAGAAGTCGTTCCGTATGCCGAGAAAAAGGGCATTATTCTTTGCATGGAGTTCCTGAACAGTCATGGACATAAAGATTATATGTGCGACTCGACAGCGTGGGCGGTAGAACTGGTTCACAAGCTGGATTCGCCGAGCTTCAAAATTCTGTACGACATTTATCATGCACGTGAAATGGGCGAAGATCCGATTAAAGACATTCGTGAACATCATGATTGTTGGGGACACTACCACACGGGTGGTTGGCCAGGTCGTGCGGAAATTGACATGGCGTCTCAGCAGCTGGATTACGCGCAGATTATGCGTGAAATCGGTGAAACGGGATATAAAGGCTGGATTGGTCAGGAATTCTGTCCGCGTCGTGATGGCCTAAAGAGTCTTGCGGAAGCATTCGAGATTTGTAACGTTTGATAAAAGAAAAGCCTTCGACTACAGAAACGATTTTTCAATTGGTCCTCTGGGGCTGATTAAAAATTGAACGTAATAAAGTGGCACATCCTACACGAAAGAGTGATAAGAGATGTGTCGTTTTTTTTATTTACATGAAAAAATCATGTGTAAATACTTTCATGAAAAATCATGTGTAAAATAAAAATTTCACTATTTCGGGGAAATTTTAACTTTTTTTTGAAAGAATCATTAAAAAGGTCTCTGTCCCCCTGTACTTTTCCGAAAAATGTGTTAAAATATATAGTGTTCATATTGTTTCGGGAGGAATTTCTGTTTTTGTCACAGAATTGTAACCGAAAATGGCGGATTTCCTTTTTGTTTTATACCCGATTTGTTTTATACCC
>JAUNAI010000006.1:32193-37375 GCA_030527705.1 Planctomycetia bacterium
GAAATGACCATTAGAAGGACTGACTTTCGCCGAATTTTATGGTGAAATTCGTATAGATTGGAGATAATATGTCGCTGAAAAGCCCTCAACTCGTGAAAACCGACATCAAAAAAGTTGGTATCCTTTTCTCTGGTGGACCTGCACCGTCTGCCAACGCTGTGATTTGTTCCGCTGCGGACTGTTTCCGTCGTGCTGGAATTGAAGTTTACGGTTTTCTGAATGGTTACTCTCATCTTGAGGGTTACAAAGAAGGTGACGTTCTTGCTGAAGGCGTCGATTATATCCGCCTTGACAAAATGAATCTGGAAGGTCGCCGCACGGAAGGTGGAATCATTATCGGTTCCGCACGAGCCAACCCAGGAAAAGCGATGAGCAAGCCGGAAGACTTGACCGACGAAAAATCGACTGCGCCGATGCTGACCGTTTATAACGCGTTGTGTGCGTTGGGAATTGATGTTCTTATTTCCATCGGTGGCGACGACACGCTCACAACTGCTGCGAAATTCAAGCTCTATCAGGACACGTTCGCAGAAGGTAGCAAGAAGATTCGTGTTATCCACCTGCCGAAAACGATTGATAACGACTACGAAGGTATCGACTTCACGTTCGGTTTCTTCACGGCAGTGGACCTTATGTCTCGTCAGTTGCGCAACTTGCTGTTCGACGCGACGGCAACGAATTGTTACTACGTCGCGCAGCTTATGGGTCGTAAAGCGGCTTGGTTGTGCTACGGTTCTGCAATTGCTGGTGAAGCCTCGTTGTGCATCGGTCTGGAAGACGTGATTAATGACCCAACGCTGATGGGTGAGGAAGATTCCTACAGTCCGCAGACGGGCGAATTGAATGTTGACGAAAATGGTAACGCTCTGAAACGTGAAATCGTGTTGTTCGATAAACTTGTCAGTCGCGTTGCGGACACCGTCGAGAAGCGTATCAAGCTCGGCAAAAAATGCGGTGTTATCTGTGTTGCTGAAGGTATTGGCGAATATTTGCCACTGTCCGAGATTAAGTGTTGCATTTCCGACGACGAATATCGTAGTCTGAAACCCGACACGTTCGGTCACTATCCAGTTTCGCAGCTGAAATTCAGTTCTCGCTTGGGTCGTCTGGTTGCGGAAGAAATCGCGAAGCGTGGTTACGGTAAACTCAAGTTTGTCGGTCTGCAGTTCGGTTACGAAGTTCGTTGCCAGCCGCCGACGGGTTATGACGTCATCGTCGGTAGCCAGCTCGGAACGGGCGCGTATGTTTCGCTCGTCGAAAACGGCATGAATGGCGTGATGGTTTCCGTTGGTAAAGAAATGCAATTGGAATTCCGTCCGTTCGAAGATCTGATTAATATGGCGAAACTCCGTGCGTACCAGCGTCCGTTGCGTCTGGGTAAGGGGCTCCACAGCCTTGCGCGTTACATGGAAGAGTGGGTGGAAGAGTAATTTTATACTCGACACACTTTAAAATTTCACTTCGATAGCCGTTTCACATTATTGAAATGACTATCGAAGGGTTCGTTCTTTCCTGAGTTTTAAAGTGGAGGCAATACAACATTTTCTCTGCTTAATTGTGGATTAAATCTGATTAAGTTGAGAATCAAGTTGAATTAAATCGAAAAGTGTTCCGTTTCTCAAGAGTGGAACGCTTTTCTTATTTTATAAATAAAAGTAGTAGCCCATGATGAAGAATAGGAAGAAATTCTCTAAATTCTGTATTATTTTTGATTTTTTATAAAAAACACAAAAAAACTTCTTGACACATAAAAATTTTAGGTTAAAATAGTAAAATGATGTAATTTGTGATATAGTAAAATATTTGACAGTAGAAAAAAATTTGAAATTCAGATTTTTATATAAAAACATAAAAATGGTTATGAGCAAGACGAAAAAATGGTTGTCTATTGGCACGATGTTACTTCTGGCGGGCGTTTCCGGAGTGAGTGCAACAGGTGCGGTATGGAATGTAAATGGCAGTGGTGAGTGGACAACGGAAGGAAACTGGACCGGTGGTGTTCCGAATGTGGCAGGGAGTGTGGCAGATTTCAGCGCACAAACGCCTAGCGGAACCGCTACGGTTAATCTCGCGTCAGGCGTGACGACAGGTGAAGTGAAATTTGGAGACGCTTCTAAGTGGACGACAACAGGGAGTACCTTGACGCTCGATAACGGTACTGGTGCTGGAAAGATTACGGTGGAAAACGGAACGACTGCAACGTTTGGCTCGCTCGCTTCGTCGGGGACAGTAGACATTACTGGTGGTGGAACGGTCATCGTTGTCGATGGGAAAAATGTGGCAAATTGGTCCGTCACCGGCGCGACGCTGGACACAACTGGATTAGACACTGTCGCTCTTGGAAACGGGACGGTCACACTAAATGAAGGAGCGATACTGAAATCGGGAGGCAATAAACGTCGCCGAATCAATAATAATATTATCATTAACGGAAACACGACAATTCATTCTCAAGGCTGGGATTTAGGTGGTACGCTCTCCGGCAACGGTACGATTACAGTAACCGGTGGGTGGCAGATGGTTCTTCATAACGCGAATCCGAATCTGAATGCGAACTGGGTTATCAAGCAGGATTTCATTCAGTTGAATAAGGCTGGAGCACTTGGAAACGGAAAAGTAACCATAAATTCCAGTACAGCAGCTGGTTTAACTCTGGGATATAATGACGCAACGATTTCCAATACTTTGGATATTCAGTCGAATATTAATTTCTTTGCTGGTGGCGGATTAAATCGTACAGTAACATTAACAGGCGCACTGACTGGTACTGGAAGTGTAATTATGAAATCCAACCAGTACTCAATTGTCGGAACCACTAATCTTCAGGGAGACGCAAGCGATTTTTCCGGAACATGGTATCTGCATCAGGATTATAAAAATGGTAATACAGGAGTCCTTGCGGATGTTTATACGGTAACCACCAATAATACCAACGCAGCGAAAGTAAATGGTGCCGACAGTCGATTTGGGTCCGGTACGATTCACATGGGACGTGTAGTTGTTTCGCCGTACGCAGGAACGAAGGCGTTTATCCATAATAATATTGCGTTCGACCAGAACACTGCAACGGGCTTAGACGGAAAAACAGCGACTTTCCGTATTTCCAGCGGTGATTCCCTCACGTTAACCGGCCAGATTTCTGGAGCGCAGGCGGTCACGGTTGACGGTGGTGGCGAGTTGATTCTGAATAGTACGGCTTCCAATTTAACTTCCACGTGGAATACGTCGAATGTAAAAATCACGTTCGATAACAGTAACGGTAAGTCACCCTCTCTAGGAACTGGGAAATTGATTGTGAACGAAACGAAAGTCGGCACGAAAGGCACGGGGAATCTCGATGTTCGTACGCCGATTCAGCTGGACGGAACGCTTTATACGGAACTGACCCGTCCGCTTTATTTTTACGGTAACTTAACTGGAAGTGGAAATATTGTGATGAATTCCGGCGGTTACACATTCGGAATGCGTGGCGATAATAGGAATTACACAGGTAATATCTTAATTAACAACGACTGGCTGAACACTGATAATGCAAATGACGCAACTTACGAAAACGGTGCCGACTTGCGCTTCGGACAGGGAAATCTGTATTTCATTAATGGTTACGGAGTTTCTGGAGGTGGCGAGGGAATTCGATATGTTGCGAATGATATTTATATTGATAAAACAGGTGGTAGTTTCTGGAATGGTAAATTTCAGCTTCAGGGAATCCTGACTACTCAGGGAAATATTTCATCACGTGAGACTGTCGCCAATCGTGCGTTTATCACTTCTCACAACAAAATTCAGGGCAATAACGCAACATTCACCCTCCCGGTCACGATGGCGGCAGGTTCCGTTTTAGCACCTGGAATAGTTGATGCCGTCAATTTTGATGGAACGACAGTGACAGATTCGCCGATTGGCACGTTAAAATTTACGGGTGGACTGACGCTCTCTCCTGAAAGTATTTTACAGCTTGATGTGGCAACGATCAGTAGCTACGATAAAATCGAACTTTCAGGTGATAAAAATGATTTAAGCCTGAAAGATGTGACCGTCGAACTTAATTTCATGGATACATTTAATATTGATGAATTTGATGCAGACGACTCCTTCTTGCTAATTCAGGGCGCGAACATTACCGATATGGCTGGATTGGAACTGCTATATGACGCAGATTTAATTGCAGACGCGTATTATGGTGCGACATTGGACTTCGCGTTAAATGCTGGAAACCTATATGCAGTCGCTTCCTATGATAAAAATATGGTTCCAGAACCTGGTACAATCACGATTCTGCTCATCGGTCTGACGCTCAGTGCATGTCAAATCCGACGAAAAAAGTAACGTTTTGATATTTTAACGTTCTAACGTTATAAATTAATGGTCACAAGGATTTTCGTGAATCTTTGTGGCTATTTTTATGATGATGTGTCCTCTCCATAACTAGTGATGAGGAGTGAGAATATCTTCCTTCTGATACTCCGACACAGTTGCACCACTTCCCCTGCATATCGGATAAAACGTAAAAGTTTCAAAAAATATGGCATGAAAACATTATTTTCGGTGGAACACTAAAACTTATGTATTTAATCTGGAAACTAAAATCACTAAATGTTCCACAGATCCTACAGATTCCACAGATTTTTACAGAGATATGTAAGTTTCAGGGAGTGAAGAGAGTTCAAGTTACCAAGTCTTGGGTTTTCTAAGCCTTGTTTTTTCAAGATTTTTCATAGAAAAAAATTGAGTTTACGTATAGATTTTAGATAGTTATAGATATTTAACAATCTGTAAAAGTCTGTGGAATCTGTGGGAGATTAAAATTACTAATTTTTCGTGAAATATCCGATATAGATAAAAGGTCAATAAAAAAACCGTCCTTCGTGTGAAGGACGGTCTTGTTCATTTACTTATGGTAACATTCAATTACATGTTGCCCATTTTGTAGATGAGGTCGGCAGCGCGATTGCTGTAACCCCATTCATTGTCGTACCAGCTGAGGCACTTGAGCATGTTGTCACCCATGACCATGGTCCACGGACCGGCGAAAATACTGGAGTGAGCGTCGTCGACGATGTCCTGGAGGACGATCGGATCTTCGGTGTAGTCCAGAATGCCTTTCATCGGACCTTCCGCAGCCGCTTTCATCGCAGCGTTGACAGCTTCTTTCGTGACCGGTTTTTCGGTTTCAACGACG
>JAUNAI010000006.1:37385-42706 GCA_030527705.1 Planctomycetia bacterium
CGGGGTGGGAACGCGGATGGAAATACCGGTCAGTTTGCCCTGGAGAGCCGGAATCACGAGACCGACAGCTTTCGCAGCACCGGTGGAGGTCGGGATCATGTTCATGGCAGCAGCGCGAGCGCGATACGGATCCTTGTGCGGCAGGTCCAGAACACGCTGGTCGTTGGTGTAGCTATGAACGGTCGTCATGAGACCCTTGACAATACCGAAATTGTCATTGATGACCTTGGCGAACGGAGCCAAGCAGTTGGTCGTGCAGGACGCGTTGGAGACGTATTTCATGTCGGCGGTCAGCTGATCGTCGTTGACGCCCAGAACACACGTGAAGTCGGGGTCGGTCGCCGGAGCGGAGATGACGACTTTTTTGCAACCTTTGTGGGAGTCGAAACCAGCTTTGCCGTCGGCAGCGCGTTTCGTGAACAGACCGGTCGATTCGAGAACGACGTCAACATTCAGGTCGCCCCATGGGAGGTTGCCCGGATCGCGTTCGGCGAAAATTTTGACGAATTTGCCATTGACGTTCAGACCACCGTCGGCGACTTCGACAGTACCATCGAAACGACCGTGAACGGAGTCGTATTTCAAGAGGGTAGCCAGCATGTCATTGCTGGTCAAATCGTTGATGGCAACGACATCATATTTTTCGGGCTGAGCCGCCATAACGCGGAAAACCAAACGGCCAATACGACCAAAACCATTAATACCAACGCGAATAGCCACTGTGCTGTCTCCTTACAATAGAAAACAAAATGAAGTGAATCTTTCCCCAATCGTACCGAACGAGTGGGTAGGAATTCCAAATTTCTCCCAATTATAACGCCCTGTCAGAATTTTGCAAGCCCCCCGACCGGAAACTTTTCCATTTTTTTCCAAATTTTCGATAAAATTTTAGAGAGAAATGAGAAAAACGGCGTTTTTTGAGGGAAATTTTCTAATTTTACTCTTAAAATTTTCCCAAAATAAATCGCTCCTCTTTCCTATTTTGCACAAAATATATTATAATAAAATAATAATGTGAGAATGATTTACTTGTACATAAAATTAAAAATTTTTATGTCACACCCACACGTTATTTATTATAGAGGAGAATTTCGAAGGGGTGAAATTCTAAATGATTCCAATTACCTTCTAGGAAAATACTTACTAAAAAGGAAAATTCCAATGAAAAAGACATACTTGGTAATGTTGCTCATATTGGCAACACTTTGCTACGCCAATCTTTTGTCTGCACGAACATGGACAGATAAAAAAGGACGTGTTATTGAAGCTGAATACAATGGATTAAATTCCAATGGTACGAAAATCGAGCTGAAGACGGAAGATGGACAAACAAAATTAGTAAAATTTACCTCACTGTCTCCCAAAGATCAGTATTTTTTGCGAGAAGGAAAATTTTTTGCAGATTTGGGACAAATTATAATAGAAAGTTATAGACAGACGCCCGACAATCGAATTCTTTATCAAGAATCGAAAAAAGGCATCTATAAAATTGCCACGGATAAAGCACTCTGGTTGGAAATGCAACACATGGAACGTATAAATTATGGTTTGGGTGAAAAACCATTTGAGATAACTGAAAATATCGTGGTTGTGAAAGAATTTTATAAAACAATTAAAAGATTCGCACAGGAAAATAACGTACCACAGATTCAAATAAGCTACTATGAAAAGCAGATTCAATTATTACAGCTTTTGGAAGATTGTATTAATGAAATCGCCGATTTTAGAAATACTATCGACCAACGATACGCTGCTATGGCGAATTCTAGAGAATTTCAGAAAGGCTTTAATGGTGGATATCGAGGAGCAACAGCTTGGGATGCTACAAATGAATTAACAGGAGATGGTGACTTGGCATTATTGGCGGGATTGGCAGTGATGGTCGGTTCATATTTGTATGAAAGTTATGAAGATGAGGAAGAGAAAAAGATATTTTTGGAGAACGGAATCAATAAAATTATTGGTGACATGATTATCGCCTGTGAGCCAATTCAAAAGGAGGCTGAAAATTTAAAATCAGAAGTTTTTACTTTATATGAGTATAGTATTGACGATTACAAAGATTCTGTTGAAATGAACGGTCATGAAGATTTTCCAACAGCGAGAATGTTTTATGAAGGTATGTTATCTTTTAGCCAATCGTCCAGCGCAGAAGAAATTGCCAAATTAAATGAATCTGAAATTGACACATTAAAAACGCTGGTATATGCTCCTATTGGTATCGCTGCATCTTTACCAAATTTAGCTCATTTTGATTCTGAAAGAGCGGAACTTCTTTATCTTGCGGCACGTTCTGCATTGGTATATAATTGGAATGAAGATGCAAAAGCATGTTGTCGCATGGCTTTAGATTATCATTCTGACGAAAATGGAATTATAAGAGAATGTTTGATGGTTACCTATATGGATTCGGATTTGGATAAAGCGTACTCAATTATGGAACAAATTGCCTCTTTGCGTCATGACTCGATTCCTTTCTTGTTTATGCAGACGCATTTACTATCACATTTTGAAAGATATGATGAAGCTCTGGTTTCATTAAAAAAGATACTTCCTATTTATGAAGGAGATATTACTATATTGCGTAATGAAAAAGTTTTTGAAAAACTTCGAAATAATAGAACGGAAGAATTTTGGGAAATTTTCCGTCCACAATTTGAGTGGCGACCAATAATTGGCTGGATGTATGACGAATTTTGTTTAACAAATAAAAATTCGTACACGGTTACGAATGTTAAAATGTCTGTAACACTTCAGGATTCCGAAAAAACTTGGAACCGGGATTTTACGGTTGAAAAAATTGGTCCGGGAGAAACTTTTAAATGGGATACAAGTACTACTCCTGATAGTACAGTAAGATACCCCAAAAAAAGTTGGGCGACTATTACTTGTGATCAGGATGTACCTTAAAAAAGAGAAGAAGGGTTAAAGCATAAATTTTGTCGAGAGTGGGAAAAAAATAGGAAAAAATGGGAAAATCTCGGCGTGGAAGGGTTGACAAATTCGGTGGTTGATAGTATCATTGATGAGGTAGAGAAAGGGGACTGACTGAACATATCAGGTGGAGTTCCTTCTTTTAGCTATTTTTATTGTTTTACCCACCAAAATCAGGAGAATGCGAAAATGGTCTCAAGACGAAATTTCATGTATGCCGGCGGGCTGGGACTTGCGGGACTGGCGCTCACGGAAAACGCTAAATTACGCGCGGATGAACCCGACATTACGGTCATGGCGTCACCGGAAGAGAACGCGGACCGGACACTCTGGGAAAAAGAAGGAAAACACCTCCGTGCCGCTCTCATCGGTACCGGCTGGTACGGGAAAAGCGACCTTTTCCGCCTGATTCAGTGCGGTGGTGAGCGTATTGAAGTCGTGGCTCTGTGTGACGTGGACGCGAAAGTTCTCGAAGAAGCTGGGAAACTCGTCGCGGAACGGCAAGCGTCGAAGAAGGTGCCGAATCTGTACCGGGATTATCGGGAAATGCTCGCGAATGAGAAGATTGACGTGTGTCTGATTGGCACGCCAGACCATTGGCACGCACTCCCGGCGATTGCTGCGATGGAGGCGGGGTGCGACGTGTATCTTCAGAAGCCGATTGGGGTGGACGTGATTGAGTGCGCCGCGATGTGGAAGACTGCACGTCGGCTAAATCGCGTGGTTCAGGTCGGTTTACAGCGTCGAAGCACGCCGATTCTGGTGGACGCGAAGAAAAAATATATCGATTCAGGAGAAATCGGAAACATTTATCATGTGAACACTTACTGCATGGCGAGTTGGCACGCGGGCGCGAAACACCAGCCAGAAACTCCGCCAGCGCATCTGGATTTCGACATGTGGACCGGTCCGGCGCCGGAAAGACCGTATTATCGCAGTCTCGCGCGTGGGTGGCGGGCGTTTATGGAGTACGGAAACGGACTTATTGGCGACATGGGCGTTCATATGTTCGACATGTCGCGTTGGTTGCTGAACGTTGGCTGGCCCCGGAAAATCACGTCGAATGGCGGACGTTTCGCCTTCCCAGAAAGTACCACGACGATTCCCGATACGCAGATTGCGCGGTTCGATTTCGATAATCTCACGATGGAATGGCATTACCGTGCATGGAGCGAGGTTCTCGATAGGCGACTTTACTGGGGTTCCGAAATTTACGGTACGAAAGGCACGATGATCGCCAACTCAACCGCGTGCGACTACAAAGCGCGTGGCGGAAACTGGAAAAAAGTCAACGCGGCAAAAGAATTCGACCGTTACCCCTCTGACGAGCATGAACCTGGGCTGGAAGTGTACGTCGCCGGCGCGAATCGGGCACACATGTGGAACTTCCTCGCACGTATCGTGGACCGCGGGAGACCGGTTTCGGATATCGAAGAAGGTTATATTTCCACCGCTTGTTGTATTTTGGCGAATATTTCGCTCAAGCTGGACGGAGTGGTTCTGGAATGGGACCCGGAAAATATCTGCGTGAAAAATAATCCCGAAGCGAATCAGCTTCTTGCTCGGCCGTATCGTGCGCCGTGGAAACACCCAGAGATTTAAAGAATTCTGATGCAAGTTGAAAATGGGGAGGCGACCTATTCAGCACTTTTTAAGGAGGTGCTGATTAAGTCACCTTTATAAAACGAGAAGTTTTTAGTAACGGAATAAAGTAGTTTTTAGACTAAACTCATTACGCAAGATTCCACTCTGTCGGGAGGAACTTGCTACCCGTAAAGACGGAGCCGTCATGGGGAGACAACATTTTGAATGTTATCTCCCCAGGCCGTACCACAAAAAATTTCAAAAACTTCTTGATCAGGTATTTATTCAGTATTTTCTTAAGCCTTTACTCTCCATTCTCTTCACGGAATTTACGGACGATTTTACCCGTAAAGTCGATTTTATGAAGCGGACGAACAACGGAACTCGTAATATTCCGCAAGTGCGACGCATAACGCTTAAAATAACGTAACGCAAGCACATAAACCACATCCATCGAACTCGTATTCGGACGGTCTTTCAGATACCAGTTAATTTTTTCGTCGCAGTCATCTTCCACTTCCGACGCACGGAAAATCAGTTCTTTCGCCTCATTTTCCAATCCTTTTTCGAAAATTTTCCGACATTTCTGAGTCATATCGAGCAACTCATTCGCCAACGCTTCCATCTGGTCGCGCATTCCACCCGTCGGTGCTCCGCCCTGAATGGCTAAATCGTAAAAGTTTTTCGCGATATCCCCCAGTCGTTCTGCATCTTTCACGAAGCTCATGAAAATGAAACACGGAATCAGATTAGACGTACTCACAACCCCGTTGGTAAAAAAATAACGACGAATTAAACGTTCC
>JAUNAI010000092.1 GCA_030527705.1 Planctomycetia bacterium
GATTTAAAACCACTGGTTTCCGTGAAATCCGTGGGAGATATAAAACTACTGGTTCCCGTGAAATCCATGGGATATGAAATATTCAGGTTAGGGAAGGTATTAAAGTGACGTTCTACCGCTTGCGACACATTCAGCGTCGTAGGAGGTTTTCAATAAGGATTAAATTTATGTTATACACCTGGTTACGTACATTTCAGCTTGGTTTTAAGAGCCTGATGCTCCACCCGATGCGGTCGTTGCTGACGGTCGTGGGTATTTTCATCGGCGTGTCCAGCGTTATTTGGTTGCTCGCGATCGGCGAAGGTATCAGCCAAAAGTCCCAAGAACAAATCGAAAGTCTCGGCGCGACGAATATCATCGTTCAGTCCAGTCCTCCGCCAGATGACGCTTCCGCCAACGTCCGCGTCCTAATTTATGGGCTGACGCGGTACGATTTCGAGAAAATCAAGGAAGTCGTCCCCGGCGTGAAGGAAGCGTTTCCGATTCGGCATATTAAGCAACGTATCAGTAACGGTGCTCGTATGCTCGACGGGCGACTTGTTGGGTGTACCCCCCATTATCAGAAAGCGAATAACCTGAAAATGGCACGCGGACGGTTCATCGATAACGTGGACTGCATGTTTAAGAAGAATTATTGTGTCCTCTCCAACGAAATGGCGAATGAACTGTTCGCTTTCGAGAATCCGATTGGGCAGAACGTCAAAATCGGGCGGTATTTTTATACCGTGATTGGCGTCTGTCAGCCGAAAAACGCGTCGGCGGCGATTGGCGGAACGTTCGAGTCGCAGGATTACAGCCGGGACGTGTATTTCCCGATTGAGACGTTCTGGTCGGAGCTGGGAGACCGTATTTCGACGAACCGAAGCGGGTCGCACGAAACGACGCAGATTGAGATTAACCAGATTACGTTTCAGGTGGAATCAACCGATGATGTTCACTCGACGAGCGAAATTATTAAGTTCATCCTGAATCAGAATCATCAGGGAAAGAAGGACTGGACGATTACGGTTCCGCTAGAACTTCTGGAACAGGCGCAGACGACGAAGATGATGTTTATGCTCTTCATGGGCCTGATTGCGGCGATTTCGCTGGCGGTCGGTGGTATCGGAATTATGAACATCATGCTCGCGACGGTCACGGAACGGACGCGAGAAATCGGTATTCGCCGTGCGTTGGGCGCAAAACGGAGCGACATTACACGGCAGTTCCTCGCGGAAACGATTATGCTCTCTGTCCTAGGCGGGCTGACGGGGATTCTCGGCGGTCTGTTATGCGGACCATTCACGGAAGTTGTACGATTCATGCTGAACTTCTATTTCCCAGCGGTGATGGAACAGTTACCAGAACTGATGAAGACGATGGCACCGATTCTGGTTCCGTGGTCGATTCCGCTGGCGTTCGCGATTTCCGTGACGATTGGTGTCGTTTTCGGTCTGTACCCTGCCCGACGTGCGGCAATGATGGACCCGATTGAGGCGCTACGACACGAATAAAAAAGCCCCAAAAACCTAATATCATACTCTATAAAACAGCGACGCGGTCACGATCAAAATTCCTGATTCTTGACTGCGTCGCGTTTTTGGTTCTACGCGTTTCTGGTTCTATTTTCTATACCTGACACACTATAAAAATTCCGCCTTACCGTCATTTCACATTTCTGAAATGACAGCCGAAAAGATTACCTTTCCCTGAAATTTTACATGGCGTCAGGTATATTTTCTACCTTTTTACTAACTTTATTTACTCCACTCCGTGACACCGCCCGGTCGGTCCTCCAGCGTGATGCCGAGCGTCTTCAGACGATCACGAATCAGGTCGGCAGCAGCGAAATCTTTCGCTTTTTTCGCGTTTTTGCGAAGCTCTATCACCAGTTCCATCAGGTCGTTCACGAGTGTGGAATCCGCGCCCTCATCCTGCGTCTCAATTTCCGTCTCGAAAACGCCCAAGATACTCGCCAACTCACGGAGAATCCGACATCCAACCGTCAGCTGTTCCGCATTCTGCGCGTCACGCGTCTCTTCCAATTTCGTTTCGTCCACGAATTTATTCAGACGTTTCACCAACTCGAACAACTCGCCAATCGCGCCGCCGGTGTTAAAATCGTCGTCCATCGCCGACACGAATCGGCTACGAGAATCAATCACGCTCGCAAGGAAATCGCCCGCCAGTCCAGCCGCGTAAGCGTCGCCCGCCGCACGGTCATGCGCGTAGTCTAGATCGTAAATACTATTTCCCGTCACACGCTGATAACGCTTGAAAAAGCGGTAAAACGCTTCCATTCCCGCGCCAATCTGCTGGATGCGCTCGTTACTGTAGTCAATCGGTCGGCGATAATGCGTGGAGAGTACGAAGAAACGGATATTTTCGCCGGTGAACTCCTTCAACATATCTTTAAAAGCCGCCGCGCCTTTCGACTTACTGATTTTTCCACCTTCCTGACTCGCCAAGTCACCCTCCGACGGTGCCGCCTCACGGGTTTTCCGACCACCGACCTTTCCGATTTCACTCGACGCCTGCATCAGACCGTTATGCATCCAGTATTTCACGTAAGGTTTCCCCGTGCAACACTCAGACTGAGCAATTTCATTTTCGTGGTGCGGAAACATCAGGTCCAGTCCGCCACCGTGAATCTCGAACGTATCGCCGAGCATTTCATGACACATCACCGAGCACTCAATATGCCAGCCGGGACGACCGGGCCCCCACGGACTCTCCCACGACGGTTCTCCCGGTTTCGCCGCCTTCCAGAGCGCAAAGTCCGCTGAATTCCGCTTCTGAGACGCAGTGGAACCACCCTCACCCTGCATCTGTTCCAGTGTGCGATTCGACAGTTTTCCATATTCCGGGAATTTCGCAACGTCAAAATAAACGTCTCCGTCCGCCGGATACGCGTAACCACGGTCAATCAGACGCTGAATGAACGGAATCATGTTCTTAATGTGATCCGTCGCTCGCGGAAAATCGCTGACGGTCTTCACGTTCAGTGCGGCGATATTCGACTGATAATCTTGAATCATCTCTTCCGCCAGAGCCGACATGGACATGCCACGCGCGTTGGATTCATTAATTAACTTGTCGTCGACGTCCGTAATATTAATAATGAAACGGACATCATAACCGTTATAGACCAGATAGCGTTTTACCGTGTCGAAAATCACCGGTCCAACCATGTGGCCGATGTGGCTCGGTTTATAAACCGTCGGCCCACAGAGATACATCCCGACCTGATTCGTGCCGGTTACGGTAGTGAACTCTTCTTTCGACTTGGAAAGCGTATTAAAAACCTGAATCATGTTTCCGTCCTTTTCGCGTTTTACGCGTTTCTCACGTTTTTATAAAATTTTTATACTCGATACACTAAAATTCCGCTTCTCCATCATTTCACGTCGCTGAAATGACTACTGAAAAGCCCACTCTTCCCTGAATTTTCATGTGTGATTGGTATAAGTTAAAAAAGTTAATATCCCATATTATACCATTTTTATGGAAATTTTCAATAGGATAAAAATAAAAAAAAGGATACATTATAATATTCCTGAAAATTTTTACGAAAAAGCGACCTTCCAATTCTCTCCAATTCTCTCCTAATTCCTTTTAAATTTTAACATTTCACATCATTTTTTACAATTTCTCCACCCGTGTGACGTAAAACTAGTCGAATTTCGGAAAAAATTTTAAGAATTCACCACTCCAAACACCTTTCCATTTTACCCATATCCACCATATTCTCCCCTAAAGGCGCCGAAAAACCGGAATTTTAAGAAAAATCGAAAAAATCGTCAAAGTTTACCAAATCCACTCAATTAGTATAACCATTTTAACCGATAATAAGTACATAACCAGAAAATATTGGGACTTTCGAGAACCATGTTCTGGCTTTCAGATGAGCTTTCCGGTGGAGGAAAACAAGTCTGACAGGTTCCTGGAATATGACTTCTCGAAGCAATTGTAATCCGAGGTGGAAAACAATGCTCAACAAACTTACATTGACAACAATCGTTGTTGCAGTTATACTCATGGGACTGGGTTACTGCACTACCGCATCCGCTCAGATCAGCGATGCACAAATTTGGGACGTTCAGACGCCAAACTCATACACGGGCGGCGCACGAGGAAACGAAGGTTTCTTCTTTGGAGCCGAGGGCCTTTACTGGGCCTTACCATCACCGAAGAGTTCGGTGGTCGGTAACGAATCCGTCGAAGGCGAAAACGCATTTAACGTTGGTTGGACCGTCCGAAACAACTCGACCGTCTACTACATCAAAAAAGAAACGAGTGATGATGAAGACGAGGACGAAGAAGACGATGAAGAAGACAATAACAATGATGGTGGTGGAAACAATGGAGAACTCAACATCGGTGGTGGCAGTGACACCAGTGTCTCCGACCTTATCAAGGATGGTTACGACAAAGTAACAGATAAAGAATTCCTTGACTACATGGCAGACACTTACGGCCCGATGGGGATGAATTACACGACCCAGGGTAACAGTTGGAATACCAACCTCCTTGACACTAAATTCCATATCGGTCAGCGTTACACTTTCGGTTTCATGTCGGGCCACCAAGGCTGGGAATGCTCAATCTTCACGATTGACGGTAAAACGGACATGAACGGCAATGCAATCCAGCTCGGTCTTGAAGACCAGAACAACAACATGGACGGTCTTGGTAATAACTACCTCGCAGGTTCCATCACCGGCGTAGAACGTGAAGAACACTGGGAAGACTGTACCCAGGATGGAATGGACCTGAAAGTCGACCGAATGTTGGTTGAATTCGACTCAGCAAGAATGTGGAACGATATTAGCACTTGGGGGGTGGAACTGAACTACCTCCACCGTGCACACAATACACGAATCGGACGTTGGGAACTGGGACTTGGTGTCCGTTACATGAAATGGAATGAAGAATTCGGATTCTGGGGCGGTAGTGACCGTTCAGGTAATGGTGACATCTACGCTCCGAACTTCCTCGACGACACGTCAATCGAAACCGAATCGGATAACAACATGGTCGGACCGCAGATTGGGTTGAAATGGTCCCGCCAGACCGGACGTTTCGGAATGGAAGTCCTCGCGAAATTCACTGCGGCGTACAATGCGCAGCAGGTCACCAACCAGGCCCTCATCGGCTCCAACGGTTACGCGAACGGTATCTACGGATCCGAAGGAATTTACGGGGACATTTATGTCGCAGATGATGAAGACAGCGAAACCGCCTCGAAATGGCAACAGTATATTCAGTCCGGTATTGGTGCCAAGGGTGCGAGTGGATACAGTAAAGAATCCTTCGATGTCTTCTCCCCAATTGTGGAAGTTGGTGTCAAGTTCAATATCGACCTGACGACGAAAGTCAAGTTCTCTCTCGGATGGTCTGGTATTTTCGCGAGCAACATCGCCCGTCCGGCTGGCATGACGGACTACACCCTCGACAAATCCTCCGCGAGTATCATGGGACTGAATGCCGAAAATCATAAAAGCGACGTATTCATGCACGGGTTCGTCTTCGGCCTGACCCTCAACCGCTAGAGTACTCAATGTGTGGGGTGTCCCAATCCCCCTGGTTTCCCGGGCTGAGTTCCATCAGCTCGGGTTTTTCCGCGAGACTTTTTTTCAACGTGATAACCTGATTACGATTCGAACTAACGACGCAATCAATCGAAATTGCTCACCGAAAAGAACTCGAAAAAATTCCGGAGAATATCTGAATAGAACCTCAGAAAAAGCCCGGAAAATACTGGATAAAACCTGATTGGGAAACCGAACCGGAAACGGAAATAAAAAGCCGAAACAGAGACAGAGTCGGAAGTTGCCGGACCTCATCCGTAACGTAACCGGTAAACATATCAGAAAAGTATCAGACACAGAACTGTCTCGGAAAGAACGGCACCGGACACCAAGAGTAAAGCGCGAGAAAGACAGAAAACCTGCCCGTGCGTGGTTCACGCTAAAAAATGTGACACGCACACCCGATAAATTCACGCAGAAGAGAAACATCTTATACTCTCGTGATATTTACGAAGAAAGGACCGAAAAAGGTAAGAACCTATGAAAATGAAACCGTGGGACGTCTGTCCCGAGTGTGGCGCACGACGAATTGCAGTCTGCCGCTTCTGTAATACGATTGGAGATCGTTTCCCGCTGGCCGATCTGGACCTCGTTCTACCTCCAGAGCACGCGGAAAGCGTGGCGGAACGCTATAACACTGCGGAAGATTGTTACGACGACGGAGACGGTTCTCCAGTCGTCGCGAAGTCATTTCTTGCCGACTCTCTTGGCTCTGCGTTCGGTGGCGGAAACACGATGATTCAGTCTGAAAACGCTCCGGAAGAAACGGTTCCAGCCGAAAATAATCCCCAGACCCCCACCCACCACTGCTGTCACGGTCACGGAGAAGTTCACCACGCCGACGGTCACCAGTGCTGTCACGGTCATGGAGATAGTCATGAATGCCAATGTGCGAAAAAACGTGCAAAACAGGAAGCGCAGGACGCACAGAATACGCAGAATTCCCAGTCCGCACAGGCTCAGCCCGCGAAACCGCAGTCGATGACGAGACGGCGTGATCTGGTAGAACTCAGTCACCCACTGGACCTCGACCCAGAAGTGGCGGAAGATGCAGAAGAGTACCCGCTCGCAGTCATGTGTCCATGTTGTGATGAACTGCTTTATCCACAATTCCTGAGCCAGTGCCGTCACTGTGGACACGAATTTTCCGACGGACTGGACCTAGAAGAACTTGGCGACACCGTTTTTTATCGTCCGGAAGATGATGAAAATGGTGAAGACGATTATGATGATGAAGATTACGACGAAGGTGATGAAAACACACCGAAACATCGAAAAGGCGCACCGGAACCGGCTGGTTGTTGCCTGATGTTACTCGGAA
Organism: Planctomycetia bacterium; assembly: GCA_030527705.1. Taxonomy (GTDB): domain Bacteria; phylum Planctomycetota; class Planctomycetia; order Pirellulales; family Thermoguttaceae; genus RGIG3701. The sequence continues at coordinate 6,892 of JAUNAI010000092.1, forward strand.
TCATCACGGCCGCGATAATGTGGTTTTAAGAAGTACTCTTTATTAGAAGAGACTATTTTCCTAAATTCCCCCGAAAATCGCCTTTTTCGGAAAAATTTCGGAAAATTTCCGTTTTTTTTGAAAATTTTGGGGTGGGACCCTCTTGTTTTTCCGCGAACTTTGTGATAAACAAGTAAATATACAATTTGTATTGTTTGGTATCCAGAGCGGTTACCAATTTTGAACTTTTTTCCAACCAATATAAAAGGGAGATAGAAAATGCCCAGACCGATTACATTGTTCACTGGTCAGTGGGGAGACCTGAAACTTGAAGAAATTGCGAGCAAAATGAGTGATTTCGGCTATGAAGGCTTGGAACTGGCTTGTGGCGCGAATGACCATTTCGACATTCATAAAGTGCTCGAAGATGATAATTACTGGCCAGAAAAGAAAGCCATGCTCGAAAAATATGGCATGAACATCTGGGCCGTCAGTAATCACTGTGTCGGTCAGTGTGTCCTTGACAAGATTGATTCTCGTCATAAGAGTATCGTTCCGGCTTACGTCTGGGGCGACGGTGATCCGGCAGGTGTACGTGAACGCGCCATTGCGGAGCTGAAAGACACGGCACGTGCTGCGGCGAAATGCGGAATTAAAATCGTCACGGGCTTCACCGGCTCCAGCATCTGGCCGCTTCTCTACAGCTGGCCGCCGACGGACTGGAAAGATATCGACGCTGGTTTTGAGCTTCTGGCTGAACTCTGGACGCCGATTATGGATGTTTTCCAGGAATGTGGTGTGAAATTCGCGTTGGAAGTTCATCCGACGGAAATCGCGTTCGACCTTTACTCTGCGGAAACCGCTCTGAAAGCGATGAATTATCATCCGGCTTTCGGTTTCAACTTCGACCCGAGCCATCTGATTTGGCAGGGCGTCGACCCGGCAGAATTCATCAAGGCGTTCCCGGACCGTATTTATCACGTCCATGTGAAAGACGCGGCTGTCACGCTCAACGGAAAATCTGGCATTCTCGCTTCTCATATCAACTTCGGCGATCGCCGTCGTGGTTGGGACTTCCGTAGTCCGGGACATGGTGACGTGAATTTCGAGGAAATCGTCCGCGAGCTGAATGTCGCTGGTTATGACGGTCCGCTTTCCGTCGAGTGGGAAGATTCCGGAATGGAACGTTTCTGGGGTGCTGAAGATGCGATTAACTTCATTAAGGGCTGGAATTTCGCGCCGAGTAACATCGCGTTCGACTCGAACTTCAGTAAAGACTAACAAATAAGAAAACTTAACTAAAATTGCGACGTAGTCGCGATCAAGAAGTTTTTGAAATTTTTTGTGGTTCGGTCTGGAGAGACAACATTCAAAATGTTGTCTCCCCACGACTGTAAATTTTTTACAGGTAGCAAGTTCCTCCCAACAAGTGGGAATCTTGTGGTTAGTGTTTAGCTTTTCCAATTTCGTTTATTTATTTCATTCTCCATTCATTTTTTCTTATTTCATCAGAAAACATTACCGAAAAAAACTTCTGAATTTCCCTAAAATTCCTCTTGCGAAAATCTTAAAAATCTGATATTCTGACAGTGGAGATTTTTATGGAAGAATACAGTATTTCGTCCGCACAGCCGAAAGAGTGTTGCGTGACGCACCGTGCGTTTCAGCCGGGAGATGAATTCGTGACGGTTCTTTTCGAGGCAAATGGGAATTACGTCCGAAAAGATTATTCTCTGGAAGCGTGGAATACACAACCACCCGAGAATTTTACCGCGATGTGGCGGGGACACATACCGGAAAACACGGAGCCTCCGCGCCGTTCACGTGCCGCAGTAAATGAGTTGTTGCTGGAAATTTTCGACGATTTACGCATGCACTATACGCAGCCGGACAAGTTATACATCCTGTCACTGTTACTCGTGCGTCGGCGAGTGATGCGTCTTGAAGAGACATTCGGCGACGAGGCGGCTCAAATATTAAAGCTGTATTCCCAATTTCGGGACGAATATTATCAGATACCGATTATGTCCCCGACACCGGAGCGACAGGCGGAGATTCAGGCGGAGTTAACGGATGTATTAACTGGAAATGAGCCGCAACCGCCGAAAAAGACAATTTCGCCAGAGGAGGAGCAGACGATTCAGATCTGGGACCCCGACACGATTGAGTTACCAGAGGTAGAAGATCTTCCGCCCGATTTATACTGATTCCACTTGAAAATTCAGGAAAGGGTGATCCTTTCAGTAGTCATTTCTGCAACGCGAAATGACGTGAAAGTAAAATTTTATAGTGCGTCGGGTATAAAATAGAAAAACAAAGATAAAAAGCAGCGACACCGTTGCGACTAAACATTTTTTGAAGGGGATGTCTGAGAATGGAACGATGTACCCATCTTCCAGACTTACGGACGCCATTTCTTCACAGATAGCAACTTCCTCCCGCAGAGTGGAATCTTGCGTAATGCGTTTCCCCTAAAACCTTTATATAAACCACCGAAAACCCTAACATGACCGATTCCGTTTCCCTTGCCACCGTACGTTTTATGACGTACCCTGCTCTCTGTTTCCGTTCCGTTTTTCGTCGGAAAATGGTAACTGTTGGCATGTTAGCGCTGACGCTTTCCCTCATTCTGTGTATAACGGGCTGTCGGTCGGGAAATCCTTTTCAGCGTTCGACCCCAACGACTCCCACAGATGCGCCGATTATTTCCACCCAAGCGACGGTTTCTGAGGTTATTTTACTCGTGAATCAGCATGTTTCCCGCGTTCAGAGCTTTTCCACACGGAATGCAACACTCGACGGCGAGGGAATTTTTAACTTAAAAGGTGAAATCGCGTTCCAGCGTCCTAACAATTTCCGTCTCATCGGCTCTCATGCGGTTACGGGGACGGAGCTGGATGTCGGACGTAATCCGGATGTCATGTGGATGTGGATTGGTAAGGCAGAACCGAAAGCGATGTATTTCTGCCGAAACGCGGATTATGCGGCCTGTGAGACGAATCTGAATCTCTCCATCAACCCGCTCTGGGTCATTGACGCGATGGGTTTTGGCCAGCTCGACCCGAACATGCCGTATGAGGGACCTGCGCCAATCGATGATCGACATATCGAGCTCCGTGTTCGTGAAACGACTTCCAGTGGTGAAACGCAGACTAAGATCGTTGTGATTAACCGTGATTATGCTCTTCCGGCCGCGATTCGGATTTATGACCGTCTGGATCAGCTCATCGCCGATGCTCGTGTAAAATCTTACCGGAAAGACCCTGAAACAGGAATCGTGATTCCACAATCAATCGCAATTAACTGCCCGAAAGAGAATCAGGGGAAAGGAATGCGTTTCACCATTAATTACGGTACGCCCGAGCTGAACCGACTCGACGCGAACAACGCGCACCTCTGGAAAATGCCCGCCTATCAGGGATATCCGCCAGTGAATATGGCACAAGGACACTAAACCGGAGAAAAACCAGAAAAAGCAATCTGCGCGACTTAAGGAAACGCTGATTAATTGGGAACACTGATGTCTAGTCCGTAATCGTGGGAAAAAATGGTGATTTTTAAGGAATAAAATTTTCTTAAATCACGTATTTATTAAATTGGGGACATAAAACGCCAATATTTTCTGTAGGCGGAGACACCCGCGTTCCCAGTGCAACTTATTCAGCAACTACTTAAAAAAGACCATAAAAAAAGCCTTGCGGTATACCCACAAGGCTTTAAATTTCGGGGCAACAGGACTTGAACCTGCGACCTTTTGACCCCCAGTCAAACGCGCTAGCCAGACTGCGCCATGCCCCGGCGAGTGAGAAAATCTCACATCAACTTTATATATTATGCCACAAATTCCAAATTTTACAAGCCCCCCCGACCAAAATTCCACGGATTTTCTTTAAAAAAACGTTTTCTCTTCCCCTCCCCAATAAATCTTCCTCTAATTTACAAAATTTTCAGAAAAATACACAAAAAATCTCAGTCATGTACTTGACTTTTTGCACATCATCATGTAAAATAGAAAATACATAGGGCTTTGTTTGCCCGTGAATTCGCTTGACAGCACGAAAACTTCGACACTTTTCTCCGTTTGGCGAAAATTCAGCTTTTTATTTTCCACGAAAACCGTTGGAAGCTAAAAGGTTGTGGGTGTGTGTACGCACATCTACTTATACAGAAAATAAGAGCGTGTTCGGCTCCTTTTCGGGAGTCGTCACGTATCTATTTTCTGTAGGTAAGTCGAAGACCTTCGTGCTGGGATACGTATGACGTACTCCCTTTTTTTATTTCTTGCGACTTCATGATTTTTGTTGCTTTTATTTCAGGAGAAATATCATGTTCAATTTAATCTCTAGGTGTTGGTTCATGTCGTTTCCAATATCAATTTGTGTTGTTTTTTCCTTCATATGTACCCCATGTGTATTGGTTGTAGCAGACGATGTCGTTGCTACGAAAAAAAACACTTCGGCGGAAGATTACTATGAATTAGGAAGCACATGTGCCATTCGTCAAAATAATACCGAAGCTGTTAAATATTGGCACAAAGCAGCTGAAATGGGGCATTCAGAAGCGCAATTTATGTTGGGTTCTTATTATGCCATGGGAAAAGGAGTTGATCAAAACTACACAGAAGCAATAAAATGGTTTCACAAATCAGCAGAACAGGGAAATGCAGTGGCGCAATATTGCTTGGGGGAATGTTACCTCAATGAAGATGCGGAAGAAGCAGTGAGATGGTTTCGTAAAGCAGCAGAACAAGAACATGTTGAAGCCCAATTTAGGTTGGGATATTGTTATCGTCAAGGTAAAGGGGTTACTCAAGATTTTGATGAAGCGGTAAAATGGTGGCGAAAAGCGGCAAAAATGGGAAATTCGGAGGCACAATTTTTTCTGGGAGCCTGTTACTACGATGGTCGTGGAGTCACTCGAGATTATGAAGAAGCGGTAAAATGGTATCGCAAAGCCGCAGAGATGGGACATGAGGGGGCACAATACAATCTGGGAAACTGTTATTGTGACGGCGACGGTGTCGTCCAAAGCTATACAGAAGCAGAGAAATGGTATCGCAGGGCTGCAGCGAATGGATTCGAACCTGCAATAGACGCATTAAAGGTATTAAAAGCCTTAAAGAACTCGAGTTATTAAACCCTATCCTTTATCCCTAATACAATTGCAAGAATAAGCTATTTCACGATTCCGAAACAAAGGTATCGGAAATATGACTTGCCAAATCGTTTACAAATCAGGGAAAAGGCTACTAACAAATTATAAGATCACACTATTATTCACCCAGAACGCTCCGTTGTATTACCTTCGGAGCGTATCATAAGCAAGAAATAAAAAAACCGGCGATACCTACTCTCGCGCTTGTTAATCCTCTTTTAATAAGTTCTGTGAATTGGAATTTTCTAGTATTAACATTTGAGCGATTGCTATCTGATTCAATTTCTCTAATCGCTCGTGTTGTGGAAGTCCTTCATTAATAAAGAATGCGTTGAGATTTTCCAAATTAGAAAGACAAATCAACTCGTTAATCGAAGCATAATCACGAATATTTCCTTGTAATTTGGGATTCGCTTCACGCCATTGTTTGGCAGTCTTTCCAAAAAGTGCCATATTTAATACATCCACTTCTGAAGCATAAATGAAACTGATCTGACTAGCAGATAATACCACAGGAATTAGATTTTGCTGAATCGCATCCGTGTGAATTCTATAATTTATTTTCGTAAGTTCACGTTTTGCACTCCAACCCAGATTTTTTTGCTCTTCTTCTTTTAAACGTTGGAATTCTTTTATCAAATACAACTTAAATTGAGGCGATAACCACGTCGCAAATTCAAATGCAATATCCTTGTGAGCGTAAGTTCCTCCGTAACGACCAGCTTTTGCCACAATTCCTTTGGAATTCGTTCTTGCAATCCATTGTTTCACAGATAAAGCGAATCGATTCAACCCCGCTTCATTTTTAATTCCCCCGAATTCGGGGGAATTAAAATTTGGATTATACATTTCCTCCCACATACCTATAAATTCTATTGTGTTTTTATTTCTCAACCACTTTTCAATTAAAACCAGCCCATTCTCAATGTTACGAACCATATCCGTTAAACAGATATAATCCATTTCATCAAATTTCTGTACCGTGATTGGTGTATCATTAACAATTATTTTCGCCATTTCCATCTCCATTATCAGCGTAATTAGAAATTCATTAAGGAATATACTTTCAGTATACACCATTCAGAATAAATTGTCAAGTCGTCAAGAACCAAAAAACGCTCTGTCGGGTTTCCTTCGGGATGGGTATATGTTGGTTATATTGGATTACACGCTGTGCGGGCTTAAAGATTGTTGTTTCAGCAATGCGAAACTACGGAGAAATCAAATTTTATTGCGTGGCAGGAATAAAATATCAAGAAACAAAAAAACGCTCCGTCGTATTACCTTCGGAGCGTGTCATTATCAAGAAATAAAAAAACCGGC
>JAUNAI010000093.1 GCA_030527705.1 Planctomycetia bacterium
ACTCCACTATACCCCACTATACTCCCATAGATTCCACTTAAAATTTCAGGGAAGGACACCTTCCAGGTGCTGTTTTATGAAGTGAAATGATGGTAAAGTGGGAGTTTTATAGTGCCTTGGGTATGAAAGGTGGATTCACCGGGAGACAGCCTTCACGTAGGTTATTTCCCGGTGGATGATTTTTCTTATGCTTTCTCTAGGCGATTTCTCCGTTGTTTTAGGTATTTCTTACGGAATATTCCGAATAAAAGTTACATCTTGAAATTTCCCGAAATTATTTTGTGAAAAAACTTTTTTTCAGCTTGAAACATGGATTTTTTGACGTATAATAAATTTATTAATGGATATGGATGGGTAATGTTACATTTTTTAGTAAAATTGGGAATCCTAAAATGCAGAAATCACTGGATGTCAAGATCGCGCGGATTTTAGCCGACCGAAGTTGCTCGGATTTTATTCTTGCGGACGCGAAAGACGCAGACATGGCGTACGGTCTTGCCGCACCGGGTCAGAGCCCTGAATCTTACGGGCAAGAAGCACGGTTCCGCACGCTCGACGAATATCGGAATCAGATTCGGGAAGTTATCGCGCAGGGACTGGTCGATATTGTTCTTATGAGTGCGAGTACGAGCGACATTCTCACTCTCCGGGAAAGACTTTTTGAGCATTCTGCTATCACGCCGGCTATTCGTGCTAATGATGCAACGGACATCTGGCTTGCGGGTGCGGAGGGAGTTTATACCGGGTTGCCGTCCCGTCCGTTTCGGAGTGCGTCGCTTGATTACGCCATGTGTGGAAAGGGAACCTGTCAGCCGGAAGAACGCTCGCGCGGAGCGAGTTTAGGGCTGTATTCCGTGACGTTTAATAACGATCTGGAACGCGACATGGAGACTCTTTTGGCGTTTAAACAGTTCCGGAGTGAGGCGGCACAGAAAGGTTTTCGGTATTTTCTGGAAGTTTTCGCGCCGAACGCGCCCCAGGCGGCGATTGCGGACATTCCGCGTTTCGTGAATGACCACATCGTGCGCACGTTGGCGGGGGTTTCGGGTGCGGAACGACCGGTTTTCCTGAAGATTCCCTATTTTGGACCGAAAGCGATGGAAGACCTCGCCGGTTTCGACTCGTCGCTCGTCGTCGGTATTCTCGGCGGCTCGGCAGGAACGACTTTTGACGCATTCCAGATGCTCTGGGAAGCGAAAAAATACGGTGCGCGTGTCGCACTTTACGGACGGAAAATTAACTCGTCGGAACATCAGCTTACGTTCATTCAGGTTCTGCGTCGCGTGGCGGACGGTGACTTAATGCCTGTCGAGGCGGTTCAGCTTTATCACGCCGAACTGAAAAAACTCGGCATCACTCCCCGACGTACACTGGAAGATGACCTCCGCCCGACCGCGCAGGTTCTCAGTTACGATTCCAGTAGTTCGGTACAGGTAAAAACACCGACAAAAAGTGAAGAGAAACCGAAAAATAACGCGCCGAAAACGGAAAATCGGACCTGTTTTGGAAATCTTCCGCGTGGAAACACAGTCCCGGACGAAGCGCGCCAGAACGCGAATCTGACCGCGCAGGAGAAAGTCCAGCGGAATTTGGAGAAATTGCGTAAAACTTTCGGGTAAATTAAGCCTTATTTTTTAGCCTGAATATTTCACACCTGAAACGGTAAAAATGTTCAAGTGTCGGAAAATACGGCATGAAATATTTAGGTTAGAGGAGGCAGAGAAGGAGTCCTAACATGAAAAAAATTCTGTTCCTATTTTTCGCGTTTTTGTGTGGTTCGATTTTTGCGGGCGAGCGCGTTCCGCCGGTCGTTTTAGAGCCGTTGCCGACGGAGTATCGGGACGAATTGCGACGGTTTCAGGGAATTCCAAGTCTGGCGGTCACGGATAATCAAAATGTTTGGGCGGCGTGGTATACTGGCGGTGTTACCGAGGACCAGGATAATTATGTCGTCGTGATTCACAGCGCGGACGGCGGGGAAACGTGGTCGAAACCGCTCTTCGCGATTGACCAACCAGGGGCACCGAGGCAGTATGACCCGTCACTTTGGTACGCGCCGGACGGGAAATTGCACCTTTATTGGTCTCAGCGACCGGGCGAGGACGGTGCGAGTGCAGACGTATATACGATTTCGTGCGAAAATCCGAATTCCGTCCCCGTCTGGCAGAAAAATCCGGAGTACGTGACAGCGGGAATTATGATGAATAAGCCGATTTCGGACAGTCGCGGTCGGTGGATTTTCCCCGTTTCCGTCTGGAACGTGAAGTGGGCGGAGCCGGAGGGGTTTGACCAGTCGTCAGCCGGTCCGTCAGGTGCGTGGTTCGTGGTGAGCGAGGATGAAGGAAAATCATACACGAAACTCGGACGTGGATACACACCGCCGGAAATGGCACTTTTTGATGAACATTCTATTGTCGAGATGAAGGATGGACGGTTCTGGATGATGAATCGGACGCAACGGGGAATCGGGAACTTTTATTCGTCGGACGGCGGGAAAACGTGGACCGATTTTCAGCCGTCGGAGATTCCTCACACTTCCTCGCGGACTTTTTTGCGTCGGTTAAAGAGTGGGAATCTGATTTTCGTGAAGAATGGACCGATTGATAAGGATACCGGACGCTCGCAGATGACCGCGTTTATTTCGCGTGACGACGGAAAAACGTGGGAGGGCGGGCTGTTACTCGACGAGCGCGTGAACGTGTCTTACCCGGACGGAGACCAGACACCGGACGGTACGATTTTCATCATTTACGATTTTGAGCGTTACGGAGCAAAAGAAATTTACGTTGCGCGCGTCACGGAAGAGGATATTTTGGCTGGGAAAATCGTCTCGCCCGGAAGTCGGCTGAAGATTTTAGCGAATAAAGCGTATGGAAAGTCGCCGTGGGAGCAACCGGAATTGCGCGACAACGCGGACGGAAAAGCGTGGGTGAACGAACCGCGTGCTGAGTTCAAGACGGTTACTGACGGAGATGAAATCGTGGATTTTGAGACGGGACGGAAGATTTTCACGAATCGGGTGTACGTTTTTAATGAAGTTCCAGATTATCTGAAGGGAAAACGGTTCATTTTCTCGACGATTGACCGGACCGCGGCGGTCTGCGTGCGTGAGGGAATGGCGTATGTGATGACGCCGTTAAAAGATAGGAATTCCGATTCAGTAATCGATTATCTGACAGAAAACGGATTCGAGAAGGTCGCGAAACCGGAATTTATCCTGTTCGGACAGTCGAAAAACGACGCAGTGACGGTTTTTCAGAAAAAAGTCCATGTCGGTGAAAAAATCGAATTTGGAAAATGGGGAGTTTTGGCATTTTAATGAAAATTTTCAAAAAAATATGGTTTCCCCCCTGTTTTAATTTCTGTTTTGGGGTTATAATAGGAAAAGGACAGAATAGAAAAACGGTAACGTAATTTAATTGCGTTCTCAATGTTTTATTAAATAAAGAAGGTTAATTATGAAAAAATCACCGATTTCGTGTGCTGTTTGGGCGTTATCGAGTGTTCTGGGGCTTGCGGTTGCGGGAAATGGAAATGCGGCACCGATTACGATTGGGACGGGAACGACGCAGAAAATCACATCGACGAGTGCACTCACGCCGGATTATGACGCAGTCGTTTTTGACGGCGGGACGCTGAGTTTTGAGATTCCAGCGACGACGGAAACAGGGATTCCATTTGATTCGTTAAAGTCTATCACGGTAGATGCGGGAAAATCGGGGACGCTTTCCACGAGTAGCAGTCCGCAGAATACCCTGTTAAACGCCGCGTTAATTGGGGACGGAACGCTCACTAAAACGGGTGGAAAACACCTGATTCTGGCGGGTGACGCGACGCAGTTTACTGGTACGATTAAAGTGGCACAGGAGTGGATTGGTCTCGATAAACAGATTGACCTTTCTGGCGCGTCGGTCGAGATGGGGAGTTATACGAAAATTTTCCTCTGTAGCGCGGGAACGTATAAAATTGGTGAACTGTACACGGAATCCGGTTTTGCCGACCAGATTCGTCCACGGACTGAAAAACAGAATATCACGCTGGAAGTTGGTGCGGCGCAGACTACCACGCGGACGCTGAATAGTATCATGATGAACCTGAACACTACGTCCGCGCTTCTTTCTTTCACGAAAGTCGGTGACCAGACGCTGATTCTTTCTAATAATAACACGTATACCGGTGCGACGATGGTTTCTGGCGGAAAACTCCAGCTCGGAAACGGTGGCGGAGCGGGCGCGATTAGTGGTGACAGTAAAGTGACGGTCGCAGAAGGGGCAACGATTGCGTGGAACCGAAATATTGATTTATCGCCGTCGAATACATTTACTGGAGCGGGAACGATTCAGCAGATGAGTGATAAGACGCTCACGCTCACGAATATTAGCGGTTTTACCGGGAAAATTGACGTGAATAATGCGACTGGGACGATTTCGCTCAAGAATGATAAAGCGACTTCTCTCGCAGAGCTTTCCGGAACGGGGAAAATCCAGCTTACGGGAACTGGCGCGGTCACGGTCGGCGCGTTAAATAATATGAAGGGTACCCTCCAGATGGCGGGCGGATTGTTGGTTGCTAATGAAGCAGTTACGCTAGCGGGGGATTTAGAGGTGATGACGGGGACGACGTCAACGATTCAGACGTCGAAAACTACCGGAAATCACTTTAACCTAAACGGAAACCTGACTGGTTCTGGCACCTTAATCCATACGGGTGGGAATTTCGCTGCTCACCTGTTCATGAATGGTGATAACTCTGGATTTACCGGGACTGTCGATAATCAGTCAGGTTGGCTTGGTTTTATCGGAACCGCTTCTGGGAGCGAAGATGCAACGTGGAAACTCGGTGACGTGCGTTTCTTCCTGCAACAACGAAAAACGGATGGAGAAGACGCGACGTTCAAGTTCGGAAGGCTGGAATCGACGAATAGAAGTGCCATTGTGCGTCCGCGAAATAACACGGCTTTCGCTGGGGTGACGATTGAAGTTGGAAACCTACTTGCGAAAGATGAAGTCAGTGAGTACGCGGGTATCATTTGTGACGATTCTGGAAAAATCATGAACGTTCTGAAAGTCGGCGATGGAACGTGGCGATTGACCGGAAGTTTGGAATATACCGGGACTACGACGGTGGCGGAAGGGGTTCTGAAACTGGATACCACAATGCAGGCGTCGGATATTACGGTGAAGAATGGAGCTGCGATTACTGGGACGGGAACGGTCGGAATGAATCTTTTCGTGGAAGATGGTGGTGCGATTCAGGTTAACTTGGACGCGCTCTTGGCTGGTGATAATCCGCTGGTCGTTACGGGCGATCTAGAACTGAGTGACGACGCACTGATAGAATTTATGGCATCTAGTGAAGATCTAACCGTTTTCATGGACCATCCGATGGAGTTCTTGGTAAATGACGGAATGACGGTAGAAAAGTTGGTGGAACATCTGGACTTTTCTAACGCGGGTGGAGATGTGTTCTGGGATATTGCGCCGTTGGCTGGTGGAGTTTTCGCAGTGACATTTAATAATTCCGCCGTTCCGGAACCTGCAACGTGGGTAATGATGGTACTTGCGGTTGGTTTCTTGCCGTGGGCGTATCATCGAAGTGCGAGCGTTGCACAGAAAATGTAGAAATAAGTAAAATGTCATGGCGTCAGGTTCTGTAAGGAGAAAAAAAAGAACAGGAAGGATTCTCCTCGGAGAGCATTTCCCTAATCGCTGTTAAATAATTGAAAGGCGACGCATTCCGTGTCACAGAAACGGCGACAAATATACATTTTAACCAGAAGTATCCAAAAATTACTGAATTAAGCATAAAGTCGACATTTTAAGACGTATCATCGTGGCGTGAAAGGCGTTGCCTCCTAAAAGTACGACTTAATCAGTGACTACTTTAGTGCCGTTTTCTTTATCTACACCCTCATTCTACGCTTTCTGTATGGAGTGGGGGTGTAGAGTATTTTGGAGTCCATTTACCGACTTCATTACAACTTATTACCAATTGGTTATCAGTTTTATAATCAGTTTTATTATCCATGTGATAAATATGTATTCAGAAAGGGAATTTCTGCATGAAATCATTTTTTAAAAGTCGCGCATTTTTGCCGTGCGTGACGGCTTTATTTTTGGGGCTGGCGGGAACCGTGACGATTACAGAAACCGTTTCGGCTCAGAACGCTGACGCGCAGGTAAAACCGGTCACCGTGGAAGCGAAACCGCTTGTGTTACCGACGTATGAAGTCGGGGCTCCGGACGTGAATCCACTCTTTTTCACGGGCCGCGTTTATCAGGGAGCGCAGGGACATTTTTATCCGTATCCGCTGTATGATGTGCTGACGGATAATCGTGTGGATAAATCATATAACGCGCTGTATCTCGATAATGAATACATTCAGGTCTGCGTCCTGCCGGAGCTGGGGGGAAGAATCCTGAGCGCGACGAGTAAGGGGGACGGGTACGAATTCTTCTACCGTCAACATGTCGTAAAACCTGCACTTATTGGAATGACGGGCGCGTGGATGTCTGGGGGCGTGGAGTGGAATATTCCGCATCATCACCGTCCGTCGAGTAACATGCCGATTGACTGGCAGATTTCGAAAGATAACCGGGACGGAAGCGCGGCGATCTGGGTCGGTGAGACGGAACTGCGACACCGTATGAAGTGGACGGTCGGACTGAAAGTGTATCCGGGACATTCTTACGTCGAAGCGAATGTCCGCGTGCAGAACCGGTCGGCGATGATTCAGTCGATGCTCTACTGGGCGAATGTTTCGGTCCACTGTGACGAGAATTATCAGGTTATTTTCCCACCGAGAACCCGTTTTGGCGTGGACCATTATAAGGTGGAATTCGTCCGCTGGCCGATTCATGACGGAGTGGATATTAGCTGGTGGAAAAACTTCACAGATAAACCGGAATCCGTTTTCGCGTGGAATTATGAAGACGATTTTCTCGCAGGTTACGACCACGGAAAAGAAGCTGGGACGGTTCACGTGGCGAATCACCATGTCGTCGGTGGCAAGAAATTCTTCTTATGGGGGAATAATGACACGGCTCGTATGTGGGACAAAATGCTCACGGACGAAGATGGTGCATATCTGGAGCTGATGGTCGGTGCGTTCTCGGATAACCAGCCGGATTATAGCTGGATTGCTCCGGGAGAAGTCCGCGAATTTAAACAGTACTGGTATCCGATTCGGGGAATTAAGCATGTCAAGAACGCAGTGCGTGATGGTGCGGTCAATCTTGAGAGAACGTCGGAAACTGCGTTTTTTGTCGGTTTCTGCCCGTCGATGAAATTCGAAAATGCGCGTATGTTACTGAAAAAAGGGGATTTCGTCTTCTTCGATCAGGAATTTGATACAGACCCCAACACGCCGTTCGTGGCGGAAGCGAAAGTTCCGGCGGATGTGAAAGATTATGACGTTCAGCTTGTCGTTTTGACACAAGACGGACGGGAAATTGTGAGTTACCAGCCGGAAGATATGTCGAAATATCAGATGGTGGACGCGGACGGAAAAGTCACGGAAGAACCGATGCCGGAAGTGGTGAAGCCGACGCCGGAGCCGGGGAAAATTGCGACGACTGAGGAATTGTATCTAGCAGGTCTGCGTATTGAGCAGTTCCATAACGCGCGCCTGAACCCGATGGATTATTATCTGGAAGCACTGAAACGTGACCCGGACGACGCGCGCGTGAATAAAGTAGTCGGAATCCGGAAAGTCCGTGAGGGAAAATGGGCGGAAGCGGAAGAGCATTTCCAGCGGGCAATTACGCGTTTAGGGAAGAATTATACCGTCCTGCGTGACGGAGAACCGCACTATTATCTCGCGCTGGTGTACCAGATGACGGGACGTCTGAAGGAAGCGAAAGACCAGTACTGGAAAGCGATTTGGACGTGGAATTATCAGTCCGCGTCGTACTTCGCGCTCGCGCAGATTGCGTGTCTTGAAGGGGATTACGAGAAAGCTCTCGCGATGCTTGACGAGTCGATTTCCGGGAATACGAAAAATCTGAAAGCGATTACCCTCCGCGCGTACATCCTGCGGAAACTGGGACGAAAAGCGGAAGCATCGCGTATGTTGCAGACGGTTCAGGGACGCGACATCCTTGATTTCTGGGCGCTGATGGAGATGAATTGCCTCGCGAACGGAAATATGGACTGGCTCGCCGACGCGCTGAAAAAACGTGGCGGAGCGCAGATTGCGTTACAGGAAGTTCTGGAAATGAGCTGGGATTATGCGGCTATCGGAGCGTGGCAGGAAGCGTTTATGTTACTCGCGGAAGCGTCGCAGTTGCCGTTATACGAAAATTCACCACTTCTTCTCTACACCGCCGGTTATTTCGCGCTGAAACTGCCCGGTATGGAAGAAACGGCGGACACATTCTTCGCGCGTGCCGCAGGCGCTCCGTATCAGAACATGACGGACTTCCTCTTCCCGTTCCGTCTGGAAGAAATGAAGATGTTCGAGACAATTCTGGCGCGGAAACCGAAAGATGCACTGGCGGCATACTGCTACGGAAACCTTCTTTATTACCTGAATCATCACGACGCGGGCATCGAGAAGTGGGAACTTGCTGTGAAACTGGACCCGAATTGTGGACGTGCGTGGCGGTGTCTAGGATTCGCGTATGGACGGAAAAACGAGCTGGAAAAGGCGATGTCCGCGTATGAGACAGCAATCGAAAAAGAACCGTCCGACCCGCGTTTCCTCGCTGAACTGGATGTTCTCTACGCGAAAACCTTCCAGACTGCCGAAAAACGGCTTGCACTTCTGGAAAAATACCATGACACGGTCATGAAACACGACGATGCCGTCACGCGGCTAATCGAGGTTTATAACATGACGGGACAGAGTGAAAAGTCGCTGGAAATCCTGAAAACGCGACACTTCCGTGTCTGGGAAGGTGGCGGAGCGATTCACCAACATTTCGTCAATGCGCACCTGATTTCCGGTCAGAACGCTCTCCAGAAAGGGAACGCGGCGGAAGCGCTGACGCATTTCGAGGCGGCTCTTACTTATCCGGTCAATCTGGAAGTCGGTCGGAGCGCACAGGGTTCACAGGAAGCGAAAATCCTGTATTTCGCGGGACTTGCGCAAGAAAAACTGAACCAGAACGACGCGGCGCAGAAGTCGTTCACGCAGTCCGCAGCGCATGATGTTTCCGGTGCCAACGAGTTGACCTACTTCCGAATTATGTCTCTACGAAAAATCGGTAAGACAGAAGACGCGACGAAAATGCTTGCCGATTTCCGTTCTGCGGTCGAAGCGAAAGCTGGTGGAAAGGTGAAGCAGGATGAATTCTCGAAATTTGGTGAAGACGGCACGCGCTTGGAACTGGCGGCAGAAGTCCTGTATTTACAGGGGTTAACTTCCCTAGCAGACGGAGAAACAGAAGTAGCTCGCGAAGCGTTTAATGGCGCATTAAAAGCGAATCCTAATCTGATCTGGGCACAACTGATGAAACCGTAAGAGTCATAAAATTATGTTATAAAAAAGCCTCCCCTATTTTTTTAGGGGAGGCAGAAAATAAGAAACCTGAAATCATTCTCTCATGAAAATCATTCTTTCACGACATCTTTCAACGCGGCGGCAAGGCCCGCGATTCCCTGAATCTGGCTCGGAATAATGAGTTTTGTCGCTTTTCCATCTGCGGCTTTCGCGAATGCTTCGAGCGATTTCAGCGTCAGAACCTGTTCCGACGGAGCCGCTTCATTCAACATCCGGATACCGTCCGCGAGCGCCTTCTGAACGAGCAGAATCGCGTCCGCTTCACCCGTCGCTTCTAGAACCTGCTTCTCTTTTTCCGCCTGAGCTTTCAGAATCGCCTGTTCTTTTTCCGCTTCTGCACGGAGAATCTGCGCCTGTTTTTCACCTTCTGCAATCAGGATTTCACTCTTTTTCCGTCCTTCCGCCTGAAGAATCGCTTCACGGCGTTCCCGTTCCGCTTTCATCTGTTTTTCCATGGCGTTCTGAATGGCTGGCGGCGGAAGAATGTTTTTCAGTTCCACTCGATTCACCTTCACGCCCCATTTATCGGACGCTTCATCAAGAATCTTCGTGATTTTCCCGTTAATCATGTCGCGGGAAGTAAGCGTCGCATCGAGGTCCATCTCGCCAATGATGTTACGTAACGTGGTGGCCGTCAACTGCTGAATGGCACGAATTGGCTGATTCGCTCCGTAGGTGAAGAGTTTCGCGTCCGTAACCTGATAAAACACGACCGAGTCGACCTGAATCGTAACATTATCCCGTGTAATTACTGGTTGCGGTTCATAATCCAGCACATTCTCCTTCAGCGAAACTTTATTCACCACGGAATCGACGAATGGCATGAGAATCTGTAGTCCCGCTCCGAGCGACGCACGGTAACTTCCCAACCGTTCCACAACATACACCTGCGTCTGTGGCACAATCCGCAAGCAGAACGTCAGCAGGATGATTAACAGAACAACGAAAATTAAAATGATACCGATAATGATATTATTCATGATTTACTCCTTTAAAGTAAGTTATTCACGTATCTCCCGTAATCGGTAAGGGATTCTTCCAACGCCTAATTATGCATGTCACACTTCCATTACGGGCTATAAAACGATATGAGTTCACACTCTTGAAGCGACCGTTAGCGTCACACCTTCCACTTTTTTCACAACGATAATCGTCTCTTTCGGAATGATCAGTCCATTTTCGGATTTCGCGGACCAGTCCAGTCCATTCACTTTCACGCGTCCTGAGCCACACAGATTATCGACGGTTTCGAGCACCATTCCTTCCATTCCGACAATCGTGTCGACATTCGTTGGCGTTTCTTGCGCACGGCAGAGTTTTACCGCAATCGGACGCACAAAAATGAATGTTACTGCTGAAACCACCACAAAAATAATTGCCTGAGTGAGCAACGACGCTCCGCAAAAAAGCGCGACAATCGCTGCGAGTGCTCCGAACAGGAACCAGACCGCCACGAGAACTACCGAGACGGCCTCTACCAAAATAAACGCAATCGCTAATACCATCCAGAAGATGAGATTTCCCGTAAGCGTTAACTCCTGAAAAAACTGTAAAGTCTGTTCCATGGCCAACTCCTTTCTCAAAAACTCTAACCTTTTTCTACTCTTTTTATATTTTATCAGAAAGTCTACAAAATTTCAAGGATTCTCACACGAAAAAAACAGAAAAAATAGAAAAAATAAGAAATTTTACTTTTACCGAATCGTACGAGAAACAGTCAGGCGTAGAATAAAACGTTCCAGTAACAGACGGTCAGAAATCGTGCTGGCTCCTTTCAACGCAAAATCCAGTTCGACAAGCCACTCGAGCAAATTTTGCGCACGTTCCCGTCCCAGATGCTTTAACTGTGTTACAGATTTCGGAAGAAAATAACGATTTACTCCCGCAGTCGTCAGTGCTCCATTCAGATCAGGCCGTCTTCCCATACGTTCCTCTTCCAGAACAATTCGCGTAGCCGTCGCAAGCCGACGCAAGGAACTGGAAAGTTGCGCAGTAATCACAATCGGCGCCTCACCCGACTCGAGGAGCTGACCGAGATACTGAAGCGTTTCTTCCGCCTGACCGTCGAGCATACAGTCGATGAGCGTCCAGACCGTCTGCATTCGCCACGAACCTGAATTCTTCCGAACGTGTGCTTCCGTAATCGGTTCATCTCCTTCAACCGTTAAAGCTAACTTGGCGATTTCTTGGTCGAGAAGCCCCATTTCCGTTCCAATTTGCGTAATTAGGAGCATTGCGGCGTTCTGCCGAATCATGACGTGGTGCTTTTTCTGTGCCATCTCACACACCCACTGCGGTAATTCATCCCGTTCATTTAACGGTCGGCAGTCAATCATCAGTCCGCTTCCGTCTACGAGCCGATAAAGACGCGTATTCGAGGGAAAAGTTTTCATTTCGAGCACGAGCGTTCCCGTTTCAGCCGGTGTTTCCGCCCATTTTTCCAGTTCCACCCGATTTTTCGCGACAAAATCTTCTGCGTCATTCAGAATCACCAGTCGTTGTGACGGTCCGAACATGGAAAACGTGGTAAGTTCCTCAATCACGTTTCGCCATGCCGTCTGCGACGCGTCGAACTCGGTCGGCTCAATCGCATCCGCATTCCCATCACTCCCAGAATTCAGCGCGGAAGCGACACTCGCGGGAATCTGAGCCAACACGCTCCGACGTAAAAAAGACTCCTCCCCGAAAACGACACAGATACCAGAGGGAACATATTTTGCCGGGTCTGCGAGCCATGTAAGCGCAGGAATCTGATTTTCGGAAACTGTTTTGGAGGATGTTTTCGCCATGATTTTTGATTATTGGATACAGAAATGGAAATCTTTAAGCCTCCCTCATTAAGAGAGCTGTTTTTATTCTATCGACTTTAACGGAAACCGTGTTAATCCACAGTTCCGTAACCCGTGCTGACCGGTATAAACGATATAAATCATCCCGTCATGCTCTAAAACGCACGGATAATGAGAGGCTTTCTGCTGGGTGGAGGCCGTTACATCACTCACTTTCCAGATTTTTGAGAACGCTTTTTCTCCCGGACGCGCGAGCGCCATAACGAGCGTGCCACGCCCCATCCCGATTCCCTCCGTCGTTGGATTTCCTTCCGTATTCCGCTTCACGAATATTTTTCCATTCTCGTCACGCTGGAAGTCGGGCAGGTTATAAATGATGTAACGATAACCATTACTGAACGTCCCTGCTGCAAATTTCGAGGAACTTGCCGCGAATGTTCGATTCTCGATTTTTCGCCACGTTTCGCCGAAATCGCGACTTTCATAAAAATTCGGGAACGGTGAGTGTTCCAGCCGGGTTACCGCCAGAATATTCTCACCGTCCTCAGTAATTGCCGTCTCCGCGAAAACATTCACATAATCCGTTTTCGGGTCAAGTCGCACCATCCGCCATGGTTTCTGAATCTCTTTTCCCTGACTAATAAAGACGACGGGCGTCGTGCCGTTAATGTCACGTGTGGGGGGCATAAGACTTCCGGAAATAATGAAATTCCCATTTTCCAACAGAATCGGAGCTTGCATGGAGAGAAACTTATCCGCTATCGGCCCAAGAATCTCCCACTTTTTCTCTTCCGGTTTCCAGACCTGTAATAGACACTGTGTGGGACGTTCACTCCCTTTTTCCTGATTCGTGAAACAGTATAATTTTCCATCGAGCGTCAAAAACTGAAGTCCGACGTACATCAGTCCCTTCTCATTTCCAGTATCCTGTATGATTTCCAGCTCTGACCAGTTCCAGAAATCCGTAGAACGGCGAGCACGCTGAAATGTTTTCCCTTGTAACTCATGTTTTGGATTATTATACCAGCCGACGATGAATTCTCCGTCCAAAACGC
>JAUNAI010000094.1:0-7186 GCA_030527705.1 Planctomycetia bacterium
AGCGAGCGACCGGACATGAAACCGCCGCGACCAGGAGATAGACCCGGGGAACGACCGGACATGAAACCACCGCACGGCGACCATCGGCCCGACATTCGTCCACCTCATGCGGGAAATCATCGTCCGAACGATTATCATCCCGGACACGGATTCACGCCACGTCCTACGCATCCGGCTCCGCCACCACCGCCGGGACATTTTGGAAGCCATCACCATCATCCTCCACATCCACCACATCACCGATATTACTCGCCGTTCTGGGGGTCGCTGTTTTTCCTGCCACCGCCACCGCCGATGTATTATTATCAGGAAGAAGTATTCATTTATCCACCGACTATTATTACAGACGGTCTGGAATACTATGACGACTCAGTAACCTCCGCGCCAATCACAGAAACGCCGGAAATTTCCATCGAGGATCTTACCGACCCGATGAATCGGTTTTACACGTGGGACGCATTCCGTTATTATGGTTGGATGCAGCAGTATCAGCCATTCCATGAATCCTGGCGTGACGCCTGTGAGCAGGGAATCGGTTTCGCTGCGGCGTATGACACGTCTGTGTCACGTTATCATTATTATCCGGTCCACAGTGTCCGTCCCGGAACAGAACTGATTACGGATAATGACGGTCTCACAACTGTTTTTAAGCCGGAAAAGGAGAAAGACTCGATTCTTCCGATCGTGGAAACGACGCTCGCACCGGAAGATGTCGATGAAGCGTGGGAACTGATTTATGCGGGAGATGAATATTTCCGTAATACTCGTCCCGCGTCAGCTGAAGAACAGTATGCACGTGCGATGATTTCTCAGCGTGAGATGCCAGATCCGTGGGTACGGCTCGCAGTGGTTCAACTTTCACGGAAACAGTATCATGACGCATTCCAGAGTATCACGACCGCACTGGACCTTTCTCATCAGTGGCCTGCCAGTCCGTTCACACTCAGCCAGATGTACGGATACCAGACCACGAAAAAGGAAAAAGACCTCGACGCACTGAGGCAGGCACTCAAGAAAGATACGCAAAACGCGGAATTACAGCTCGTTTATGCCTTTATGCTTTATGCTGACTCACTTGGCGACGTGGAAAAGGGAAAGGAAACGCGGAAAGAATTCCAACGTGCAGTAGAACTCAATCCGCTACTCGCACCGGAATTGGAAAACATTATTTCCTTCCTGAGTAGTGAAATTGAACGCGTGGAGAGTAAGGAGTAAAAAGGAGAAAACTATTCATGGACTGGGCAGAACGCAGTCGTGAGATTTTCGCACAGGAAATTGGCGAGTTACAGAACGTCGCGTCACGGATTGGTGATGAAATGAATCGGGCAGTGGAGATGATTTATAACTCCACGAATCAGGTCGTTATTACCGGTATCGGAAAAACGGGCATTATTGGCCGGAAAATCGCTGCGTCACTCGCGTCAACCGGTACACACGCCATTTTTCTGAATGCGGCGGAAGCGATTCATGGTGATTTAGGGATGGTCTGCCGACACGATACGGTCATCATCATCTCGAATAGCGGTTCCTCACGTGAAATTCTTGCTCTGTTGGCGCCACTGAAGCGTCTGGAATGCACGATTATCGCCATGACGGGAAACGTAAAGTCGGAATTGGCTCAGCATGCTGATCTGGTTCTTAACACAGGTGTTCATGCCGAGGCGGGGAAGGTGGGACTAGCTCCGACGACTTCCACGACTGCGGCACTCGTCATGGGGGACGCACTGACGCTCTGTCTGATGGAAAAACGGAACTTTCAAGCTGAAAATTTCGTTCTTTATCACCCTGGTGGAGCGTTAGGACGTCGGCTTCTTACGCGTGTCCGTGACCGGATGGAAACGGCCATTCCACGCGTCGGGTTACACTCCGAATTTCGGGAAATCATTTATGAAGTGAGTAGTAAACGTCTCGGAATGACGGTCGTTTTTGACGACATGGATTCTCCGGCGGGCATTATCACGGACGGCGACATTCGGCGAGCGATTCAGAATTTCGACGATATTCGGACGATTCAGGCGCAAGACTTCATGACCGTTAATTTTAAGCGGATTCATCCGGACGTGATGGTCAGCGACGCGCTGGAGTCAATGGATATTAATAAAATCACGACGCTCGCGGTGATGGAAGAGGAAAATTTACTCGGAATTCTATCAATTCACCACATTTTTGATTTTAGAAATGATCGATTATAAGGAAAAACATCAGAATAGCGTAATCGAAAAACACCCTATTCCTCCATTTTTTCCGCGAGATGCACGGGTATTATTTCTCGGTAGCTTTCCGCCGCCGCAGAATCGGTGGTGTATGCACTTTTTTTACCCCAATTTACAGAACGATTTCTGGCGGATTCTGGGAATTATTTTTTTTGGGGACAAGAACCATTTTCTCTCGCCACGACCGACGGATGGGAAGATGATTTTCGACCAGCCACGAATTGAAACGTTTCTCCGTGTGCATAAAATCGCACTTTTCGACTCAGCCATCGAGGTGATTCGTGAAAAAGGAAACGCGTCGGATGCTTTTCTCACCATCGTGACGCCATTAGATCTGAAATCCGTACTAACGACGGAATTACCGGAATGCCGAACGATTATTACGACGGGAGAAAAAGCGACGGAAACGCTCTTAAATCTGCTTGAAACGCAAGGTGTGGAGGGACCGTTATCGAAACCGCCGGTAGGAGGTAGAATCACCGTGACTTTTGCGGACCGACAGCTAACGATTCTCCGTCTTCCGTCCTCATCGCGCGCCTATCCGATGAAGATAGAACAGAAAGCGGAAATTTACCGTCTTTTTCTTCCATTTCTATCATAAAACCGTCACTATACAGCTTACAGAACGATTAAATTATATGACATTTACCAATTATTCAAGACACTTATAAAAAATTTTTAACTTTTTTGTAAAAGTATTCTCTAGCTACTTGACAGTTGCCATGGCTTGTGTTACAATAATAGATAAGGGAGATTCTAAACACATAGAACCGGTATGTCGATGGAGAGAAACAGGAGTGAAAATTACGCCCAGAAGGTGAGACGCACGAATGTCTTGCGAATCGCTCCAACGGAAAAGCAGTGACGATTCCACAGTAAAAAAGAAGAAAAAGAAAAAATACAAGAACAAAAAAGCAAGCAATTGAAGATTGCGATTAAAAGGTTTTTTGGAAGAGGGTCTGGAAGAAACCTCTTTTGTAAAAATGCTTCCTCCCACGAGTGCAACGACATTCCGGGTAGTAAGTTCCTCCTGAAGCGTGGAATTTTGCGTTTAGCCTTCCCTTTTAGCCTGCATATTTCATTTCCCACAGATTCCACGGAAAACCAGTGGTTATAAATCTCCCACAAATTCCACAATTTCCACAGATTTTTAATTGTTATGATGATTTATATCTGTCAAATCGGTGTTTTCTGTAGGAGATTTAATGGTTTTTATTTTCGCGTTAAAATATACTGCGTTTATTTAGCGTTTTGCTAAGAATAATGGTTTCATGTTGTATTTTACGACACTTTAACATTCTTACCTTTTCAGGTATAAAATATACCGGCTAAAAGGTAAGGCTTATAGTTTATCCCCCCCTAGGTGCGATATGCCAAAAAAAATATTTCATTCTTTATTTTCCATCACTCGAGTGCTGTCACAGACGCTTGCGCTGAACGTACTGGTGTTTAGTTTCAGCCCAGCTTTACATGCAGAAGCGACTAACACAGCGACGGACAGTGCTATAACAGATGGCGCGACGCCGGAAGATCAGTCGGACATGTTTCCGTATGTAATCTCTTACGACGCGCCGAGTAACGCAACCTCCATGGCGCACATTATCGCGGCTCCAGCGGGGAAAGATGGTTTTATTAAAGCGGATAAAAACGGGAATTTCGTGAACGGTGCGGGCGTTATCCGTTTTAATGCCACGAACATCACCGGGCCGGCTAATTTCCCGTCGCACGAAAACGCCACAAAAGTCGCAAAACGCTTGGCGCGTCTTGGAATTAACTGTGTCCGCCTCCATTTCATGGACACGTGGTACACGAATTTCATGACGAAACCGACACAGGGGATTCTCGCCGACGATACGGTCACGCAGAGAAAACTCGACCCGAAACAGCTGGATAAACTCGATTTCATGATCGCGGAATTCAAGAAAAACGGGATTTATGTGAATCTGAACCTCCACGTCGGACGGACACTGGACAAGCGCGACGGAAATTTCCCGCCATCTGAGTGGGCGAATAAGGGTTATGACCAGTTCGTCCCCGCCATGATTGAGTTACAGAAGGAATACGCGTGTGACTTGCTCACCCATGTTAATCCGTATACCGGCAACGAATATCGCGCGGAACCAGCAGTCGCGATGATTGAAATCACGAATGAGGATTCCTTCCAGCAAGCATGGTTTTCCGGAGCGTATAATGCCTCGAATGAAGTGTATCTCGGCGAGTTGACCCGACAGTGGAACGTGTGGCTTGCGAAAAAGTACGCGTCGGCTGAGGAACTCCGTGCCGCGTGGGACTGTGTGGGAAAATCGGAACCGTTACGGAATGAACAGGTGATGGGTGGCGATTTTGCGACGGATTCCGCGCTGGCGAGTAAGAAACTTTACACGTATGCGGGTCCCGGAAAATGCGCTGCGAAAGTCGAGGACGGTGTCCTGAAATTCTCGGTAACCGCGCCGGGTGATGAATTCGCGCCGAAAATTTATCAGAAAATCTCGCTGAAAAAAGGGCAGATTTATACATTTAACGTGAAAATCCGTCGGACGGAAGGAAACGGACCGTGGAAATTCAGTTTCGCGGCGGTTAATCTTCAGAGCGGTTTCGAGACGCTCGGAATGGTGGAACAACTGAACGTCGGAAAAGAGTGGAAGACGATTACACGCACGTTTATCGCGACGAAAACGGTCGAAAATGCGTTGATTCAGCTGACACGCTTTAAAGTCGGAGAGTACGAGCTGGACGACCTTTCTCTTCAGGAAGGTGGCGAGGTGATGGACCCGACGGAGAATTATCCGGCGAAACCGATGCCGTTTTTCGCGCCGGGAAGTGTCATGCCGGAACGTGCAATGGTCGATTTCGGACAGTTTCTGGAAGACACGGAAATCGCGTACTGGGACACGATGTATAATTACCTGAAAAAGGACCTGAACGTTCAGTCGCTCGTGTACGGAACGCAACTCGGATACAGCGCGGAACATGTTCAGGCGCGGATGGACATGATCGACATTCACGGTTACTGGCAGCACCCGACCGGCGGATGGATTTCCCTATATGCGACGGAACCGTGGTGGAGCGGGAATACGTCGATGGTGAACAGTCTCGGAAACATCTTCCACATCGGCTCACGGCGCGTGACGGGGATGCCGTACACAATCAGTGAGTATAACCACCCGTACCCGAATCAGTATGGTGCGGAGGCGCAGCCGATGCTCGCGATTTTCGGTCGGTTACAGAACTGGTCGGGGATTTTCCAGTATACGTATAACCATTACGTCGATTCTTGGGAACCGCAGGCGAATCCGTGGTGTTTCTTCGACGTAATCGCTCGGACGGAGGCGCTCGCGCACTTCCCGGCGTGTGGCGCAGCGTTTATTCGCGGAGATATAGCGTCGGCGAAAGACTCTATCATCCTTCAGGCGGATATGGAAGATTATCGGCAGAACCGCATGAGGAGACATCAGATTTCGCACCAGACGCCACTCGATTTACGATATCTCATCATGAAACAGGTCAGTCTGAACGTGAACGGTGAAGGACTGACGCGCGAGGAACTTCCGCCGGTACTCGACGGACAGAAAGTTCTTACCAGTGAAACGGGAGAAGTGACCTGGAACCGGGAAATTCCGGGAAAAGCGTATCTGAACGCGAATTCGCCCAACACGAAATTCTTCACCGGTTTCCCGGAAGGGCGCACGATAGACTGGGGCGCGCTGACGCTGACAGTTGGAAAAACGCGTCTGAACTGGGCGACCGTCTCACTCACGTCGCGTTTCGGAAATGGTTTCGACGGTAAAAACGGTGCGGTCACGGCATTACTCGCCGCCACAGGGAACTGTGGAAACGCGGGCAGAACCATGAAGCAGATGGGACCGTACGGAATCACGCTCCCCGACCGCGGTCATGCGCCGGTTATGGCGGAAGGAATCCCGGCGAAATTGACGCTCGCTGCTAATGCCGAGAAGGTTCATGTCTACGCACTCGCTCCGAACGGTGACCGAAAAGCAGAAGTTTCCGTCCGCGCGACAGAAAATGGGTGTGAATTCGAGATCGGGCCGGAATATAAGACAGTGTGGTACGAATTGAGCGTAGAACCATAACCTCCGCCTCTCCTTTTAACCGGAATCTTTCATACGTTCCTGAAAGCTATATATATCATAGACGGTGTTTCGCCGTCTATGATGAGCATCTCTTGCAGGGAAAGGTGAATTGGTAATTTACCCCAAAAATCATGAAATTATAAATGGAATCATAATATGAATCGACGAAATTTATTGTGTCTCGGAATTACCGTGGCATGTGCGTCTTTTTTATTATTTTCGAGTGGTTTTTCCGTTAGAAACCTTTATGCTCAGGATACTGGTTGGGCACCGAAACTGGAAAAAACGGAGATTTTTACCGGTCGGCAACTGGAATGGTTCACACACGGTTCTGCGCCCGAGTGGAAGGCAGTAAATCCGGAACAGAAGGACTCTTTCGCGGTCATGTATCCGAAAACGGAAGTAAAACCGGGTGAAAAACGGCCACTTTACGTGGTCCTGCACTCAGCGGGCCATGATGTGAAAAGTTGTCTGGAATGTACGAAAACGGTGGGAAATCATGATATTTATCGGGCGCCAGACAATTTTTACGCGCTGTACGTCGACTGTCGTGCGAATCAGGCGACCGACTGGTGGTGGGGTGGTCTGAGTGCACGAGAAATGCCAAGTGCTGAAAATGCGCATAAGGCGGGTTTCGCGCTTTCTCCCTGTGAAAAACGGGTGATGGACACCGTCGCGTGGACGATTCAGAAATACGGAATCGACGCGAATCGCGTGTATCTCTGTGGTAACTCGATGGGTGGAAGCGGAACGCTCGGAATTGGCCTGCGTCACGGAGACGTTTTCGCAGCGATTAAGGCGAATGTCCCCGCTGGAGTCCTTCACGCCGCCACTCGGATGGGTTTCATGGATGAAAAAGGGGAAAACATTCCGTGGGAAAAC
>JAUNAI010000094.1:7196-13342 GCA_030527705.1 Planctomycetia bacterium
ATTCCGTTCACGCAACTTCCAGAACCACCGGTGTGCATCGACTATTCTGCACCAGATGACGGCTGGTCTCACGGTCATGAAATCCTTTTCGACGGCATGAAACGGTGTCATTATCCACTCGTGGCATACTGGGGGAATTTCGGACACGCGAATAATACTGAGAAAATCTGCATGGTAAATGACCTGATTGATACGCTCAACTGGACTGATATTCGGAAAAATGCGGCTTATCCGGTCTTCACTAACGCGGCATGCGACAGCGCGATTCCGTGGCCAGAACGGGAAAAAGCGACGGAGCCGGGACAGGTAAACGCCTTCTTCCGTTGGGAAAATGGGACAGATTCCGCCGAAACGTTTCAGATGACGCTCTGGATGGTAACGGACAAAGAACTTGGTTCTAAAATCTTCACTGCGCCGAAAGAAACGGTGACGGATGTCTCCGTGCGTCGGTTACAGAATTTCTGTGTCGCGCCGAATCAGAAAGTAAAATGGACGTACGGCACGCAGTCAGGGACCATTACTGCAGATAAAAATGGGCTGGTCACGATTACTGACCTGAAAATGACGCAGGAAAAAATTGTTCTGACTCTTAATGCAGAGTAAAACGGCTTTTTTCTATTTCATCATTTTTCCCTCTTTTTTTCTCTCCCTATCCATTTTCGTGATATGGAAAGAGAAAAAGAGGGAATCTTCACCGACTTTTCTCAATTAAAAACAGGAATTCCTGGTTAGGGGCAGGTTTCTCACGGAGCCACTCATTCGTCCATTTCATATTAGCCATCACGTTCTGCTGATAATCAATTTTCCGTAAATCGCATAATTCTCCGACACTGTGAACCGCCTCGAGTAACTCACTCGCCGTTGCGCGACCTCCAGAGCTGTAAGAAAGAAGAATCCACTGTGCGTCGGTTTCATGAAGAAGACGTTGAATCGCTTCTACCGCCAGAAATCGGCCGGTTTCCGGATTTTTACGGAATTCCTCGAAAATAGATGGCGCAAGCAGATCCGACGAGTCTTTCCGCCGCTGCGCACGTCCAAAAAGTTCCGGCTGGTCATTCCGAATGAGTGTCGTCCAGAAATGATAATACGCGGCATATCGGACACGAGAGGGAGGCATTTTCTCGTTATTCGAGCCGTATGGAGGATCAAAATAGGCTAAATCTGCATGAATTTTCGGCGTAAGAGAAAAAACATCTCCGCGAAATACCTTATTTTTCTCACGATTTACCCACAGATACGGAACCGTGAGGGTTAAATCCTGATAAGATCGAGGTGCCCAGTCACGGAGATAAGAAGAAAAGTGGCCCAGCGTATTATCCACTCGATCCAGCGCGAGCATTAAGGCCGTCATCGCAACAGCGTACGTGACAGAATCCAGTGCGAGTCGGTCCAGCTCCGCACGAATTCCATCCAGTTTCCGCATATTTTTCCTCTGGAATGGACGTTTCACACCAGAATCCAGAGTAGGGCAGGGCACAAAACGTTTTTTCGTATTATCACTGTTATTTACATGATTACCATTTCCGGTTTCATAGACCTTTTCCGCTTTATAACGATTTTCTGTTTCATAACAATTTTCCGTCTCACTTTCCCGCACGTCCCCACCATAATTCTCCGTAAACCAACCGTCTTGGGAAGGAACGTGATTCAGGTGGTCAATTAACTCCGCATACGTTTCCGGTTCACGCATGTTCAGAAGCCAGCATGTACCGAAAATCTCGGACCAGAGGGAAATATCACTGGAAAAGGTACGGAATCCTTTCTGCGCGAGTGCCTGAGAAACACGTGTGGTACCGGAAAAAGCATCCCAGACACTCCGTGCACCAGTCGACTCGATCACATCCAAAATCTGTGGAAGTAGTCGTTTCTTGGAGCCTGCATATTTTACGCCCTGTGTCTGAATCGTCATTTTTTCGCCTTAAGAACGCGTTTTTCCGCTATTAAAATCTGGAATCTTATTATGTTTCCTATCCGTTTAATATTTACCGTTCATTTACAGTCATCATTTTAACACAGTGCGCGAAAAGGTCAAGCTCCCCCTCTCACGCACATATTTTTTTATACCGAGATAAAAAGTAAGGAGAGTGTAAAATGAAAAAATTTCATTATTGCGTCATATTCTGCCAAAAACTTTAAATTTTCTTGTTCAAATTTAATAAAAATTCAGGATTTTGGGGCTTTTCTCTTGACTTCTTTTTTATCCATGTTATAATAAAATTCTGTTTTTATTTTTTGAGAGCATCCCACCTGTAAATTAAGATACAAGATACGCGCATGGATTTTATTCGTTTTTCGATTAATAACCCGGTAAAAATCGCGGTTTTCATTATTCTTATTCTTGTTTTCGGCGTGATTGCGCTGGATCAGATTCCCGTTCAGCTCACCCCGGATGTGGACCGACCGACAATTACGGTCTCGACAACGTGGTCAGGAAGAAGTCCGGAAGAGGTGGAAGAATCCATCATTCTAGAGCAAGAAGAGAAACTGAAATCGATTCAGGGACTCTGGAAAATGACCTCTACGGCACGTCTGGGACGGAGTTTCATCAAGTTGGAATTTAACGTCGGAACGGATAAAACACGCGCGCTTCAGGAAGTGTCGAACAGTCTGGACGAGGTAAAAAGTTATCCGGAAAATGTAGATCGGCCGGTAATCCGTATGCAGGACTCAGCGAGTGACGACGCGGTCGTATATATGCTCCTGACGGCAGAGGATCCGAGTTTCCAAGTCGCAGAGATTTACGACTTCGCGGACCGATATATTAAACCGCCGCTGGAGCGTATCGTTGGTGTGGCGGAAGTGGAACTGCGCGGTGGACGCGAGCATGAGCTCCATGTCCGTTTCGACCCATATAAGCTGGCTCAGCATGAAATCAGTCCGGTCGAACTGCGTAATGCACTCCAGTCGGATAATGTGAATGAGTCGGCAGGTGACGTAGCAGGTGGACGTCTGGACTATCGGTACCGTATTTTAGGGCAGTATCGGTCGCTTGACCCGATTATGAAGACCGTGATTAAACGCGACGTGAACGGCGTGCCGATTCGCGTGGAAGATGTCGCCATTCCAGAGCTGGTTCTGGAAAAGAGTGTCCATTTCGACCAAGCGCGTGGGAAAACGTCCATGTCGGTATATATTAAACGTGAAACTGGCTCGAACGTACTGGATATCGTGGAGCAGGTGAAAGAACGGACTGCAGAAATGAATGCACCCGGCGGAATGCTGAAACGGTTTCATCATGACCGTTACGGACTCCAGCTGAAAATCACATATGAAGACGGAAACTACATTAATCTAGCTATCGCGAACGTGCTCAACAGTCTGTACACAGGTGGTATTCTGGCGATTCTCTGTCTGCTAATTTTCCTACGGAGTATCCGTCCGACGTTTATTATCGCGGTCGCGATTCCACTGTCAGTCGTCGGAACTTTCGTTGTAATGTACGTTGCTGGCCGAAATCTGAACGTGATTTCTCTCGCTGGTCTGAGCTTCGCAATCGGTATGGTCGTAGATAACGCGATCGTCGTGCTAGAAAATACGGACCGACACCTCGCGATGGGTGAGCCACTCCTAAAAGCGTCGTATTCCGCGGTAAAAGAGGTCTGGGGCGCGATGCTCTCCTCGACGCTAACGACGATGGGCGTATTTATTCCGATTCTCACGATTCAGGAAGAAGCCGGTCAGTTATTTTATGACCTCGCGCTGGCGATCAGCTCCTCGGTCGGCATTTCGCTGATTGTCGCGTGTACCGTCATTCCGTGTGCCTGCTCGATTTTCATGAAAGAGCCGAAAAAAGAAGAGGCGGAAACGGAAAATGGCGGAGAAACCGTAACGGACGGCATGGCAGGAAATGTGACAGACGGCGTGACTGGAAATGTGACAGGAACCGTGACGGAAAAGACTCCGGGAATCCTGAAACGGTTCTGGAATCTCTGTTACGACTTTTTCGGCCTGGTTCCATTCTGCGGGTGGTTATGTGATAAATTCGCGGACTTTATCTACATGCTGACGGCGAAAAATATCCTCGGCGTGTGGTGCCGTGTGGCGATTGTGAGCGTTATTACGGCGTTGTCGTTGGGGATTACCGCGCTTCTGATTCCGCCGGCAAGTTACTTGCCGAACGGGAATAAAAACTTCACTTTCGGGCGCGTGATTGTGCCGCCGAGTTACTCTCTGATGCAGAGTTACACGATCGGTCAGCGTATCGAGGATTACATGCGTCCATTTTATGAAGCGAAAAGCCCAGAAGAGATTCAGAAGTATCTAAAGGAAAAAGGAATCGTCATTAAGGACCATCAGACGGGAAAAGTAATTGAAAATGTGCCGAATCTGAGTAACTTTTACTTCGTGGTGGCGAATAACTCGGTATTTATGATCGGTATGAGCGGTGACGCGGATAATGTGAAGCCGGTCGCAACGATTTTCTCGAATGCGATGAAGGAAATTCCGGGAGCAACGGGCGTTGCGCGTCAGGCCTCCATTTTCGGAAAGACGGGTGGCGGGTCGAACGCGGTCACGATTGAGATGTTCGGCGACGAATTAGCGCGTCTGCGTACCTCTGCGACGGCTCTGGAAGCGAGAATGCAGAAAATCTTCTCGAAATTTGCCGTCACCGCCGCGCCACAGAACTTTAATGAAGCGGGACCGGAAATTCATCTGAATGTGAATCAGGTCCGCGCGAAAGACTTGGGACTGA
The DNA here is from genome assembly GCA_030527705.1 of Planctomycetia bacterium. GTDB lineage: Bacteria > Planctomycetota > Planctomycetia > Pirellulales > Thermoguttaceae > RGIG3701. The sequence goes on from JAUNAI010000094.1 coordinate 11,890, forward strand.
GTATCGACGATCTCGCCGTCTCCAGCCGTGCGTTGATTGACGGAGCATACGTCGGCGACTTTAACTATGAAGGAATTAATATCGACTTGATTCTGATTCGTGACCCGCGGATTCATCTTGACCCGGCCATGTTCCGCGACTTACCGCTGTCGGTCGTGGACGAAAACGGAAAACGCTCTATTATTCCGATTGGGCAGGTTCTGGATGAGGAATTGACCGACTCGACACAGCAGATTCAGCGAATTGAACAGCAACGCTCCATCACGCTGACCGTCAGTCCGCCGCCGACCATGGCGCTTGAGGAAGCTGAGCAGGTTATCCGTGAACAGATTGAGGAAGCGATGGAAACGGGTGAGATTCTGCCGGGAATTTTCTACCGTTTTTCCGGAAGTTCCGACCGCCTGACGCAAGTCCGAACCGCGTTAATGGGTGAATGGACGGGCTTCAATTTCGAGTCGTGTAAGAGTGTGTTCTTAAGCCGATTTTTCATCGCGTTACTATTAACTTACCTGTTAATGGCCGCGTTGTTCGAGGATTTCATTTATCCGTTCGTGATTCTGTTCAGTGTGCCGCTGGCAAGCGTCGGTGGGTTCCTCGGTCTGTACTGGTTACGGCAGGTGGATCCGAGTCAGTCGATGGACGTACTCACCATGCTCGGTTTCGTGATTCTGATTGGAATCGTGGTGAATAATGCCATTCTGCTAGTTTATCAGTCGTTAAATTATATGCGTGGTTTCGGTGAGTCGGAAGATGACCGAATTGAGCCGATGGAGCCACGGGAAGCGATTCGGATGTCGGTCCGTACACGAATGCGACCGATTTTCATGACGACGGGAACAAGTCTCGTCGGTATGTTGCCCCTCGTGCTGGCGAGTGAATCGGGAAGTGAGCTGTATCGTGGATTAGGTTCCGTTGTTCTCGGTGGTCTGTCGTGCGCAACGATTTTCACGCTGTTAGTCGTTCCACTCCTCTTCAGCCTCGTAATTGACATTAAAGGGGCGCCGAAACCGATGGAATTCGACTGATTCTGGCTCTGGAACCTGTGCTGTGTAAATACGTTTATGATAAGGGAGACGGAAACGTCTCCCTTCTTTTTTAGTGAATAAATTTACGAGAAAACTTTAAGACAGACAATCTATATAAATTCTAACAATTTTTCCATTTTTAAGGTTTTTCTTAATTGGGGAAAATTTTCAATAAAGTTCTTTTCCATCATTTTCGATAATGATAATGTATTCAGGTGTATAGTGGAAATCTATAAAAACAGTAAAAATTATATTGGCTTCAGCGGCGGAGATGAAAAACATGCGGAAAATGGAACGGACGGAAATAATAAAAATGGTCACGGTTCTGACGCTGTCTTTCACGGTATTTTCTTTACTTTTCTCTTTAAATTCAGTTGTATATTCTGGAGAACTAGATCGAGTAGAAAACGTTGACGGAACAGAAAATG
>JAUNAI010000447.1 GCA_030527705.1 Planctomycetia bacterium
TAAAAGACATCGTATTGCAACTTCAATTGTATAAGGAAGTTACAGAACAACAATTAAACGTAAAACAGCTTGAAAATAGAGTTCATCAGTTATTGAACCCTGAAGAAGGAAAAGTAGAAAAAAAGAAATCTCCTAAAAAAGCAGAAAAATTTTATCCTTTTTTCCATCATATCCCGATTCGCGTAACTCCCCCTCTTTACGTCTCCGGAAAATGTGTTATACTGATTCCACGTGAAAATTCAGGGAAGGGCGGTCCTTCCGGTAGTCATTTCAGTAGCGCGAAATGATGGAAAAGCGGAATTTTTATAGTGTATCGGGTATCAAATACCTACGTTTATGGTTGTCCTTTCCAAGAATTCGGGAAGACCACGATTATCCTGAGAATACATACAGTTTAATCCTGCAAGAAAGTAAAAAAATGTCACCAATCTGGATTCTTACTATTTTATTCGTTGTCGTCACCATTGGCGTCGGTTTCTGGGGCATGAAACGCTCCCACACGCTCAGTGACTTTTTCATCGGTGGACGCACGCTTGGTCCGTGGGTTTCCGCTTTCGCGTATGGTACGAGTTATTATTCCGCTGTCATGTTTATCGGTTTCGCCGGGCAGCTCGGCTGGGGGTTCGGCCTGAACGTCCTCTGGATTTCTTTCGGGAATACGTTTCTTGGTTGCCTTCTGGCGTGGTTCGTGCTTGGTTACCGAACACGGAGAATGACGCAGAATCTCGGTGTAATGACTATGCCGGAATTTTTTGATAGACGGCTTAACGCGCCGATGATTAAAATTTTCGCAGCGATTATTATCTTCCTGTTTCTCCTTCCATACAGCGCAGCAGCGTTTACGGGATTAGCGTATCTGTTTAAAATTACGCTCGGAATCGATTTCGTCTACGCCCTGCTCGGCATGTGCGTCGTAACTGCGATTTACCTTATCATGGGTGGTTATCATGCAATTAGTCTAAACGACTTCATTCAGGGCATGGTTATGCTCGTCGGTTCAATTCTGATGTTCTTCATCATCACGAATAAAGCGGGCGGATTCACTGAAGCAATTTCGACGATTCAGACGAACTATCCGGCTCACCTGAATAACCAGCTTCCACCGTGGTATGTGATCGCCGGCGCAACCTTCATGACCTCTTTCGGCGTGTGGGGGCTTCCGCAGATGGTTCAGAAATTCTACGCCATTAAGGACGAAAAACAGATTCTCCGTGCGGCGATTGTCACGACGGTTTTCTCTTTCATCGTTGTTTTCGCGGGCTATTTTAACGGCAGTATGATGCACGTTTTCTACACGAATCCAGAACGTGTTGAAACCGTCGAGGCAGCGAAAGCGTATGAAGCGCGACTCCAGAAAACGGGTGAAGCACATAATGAGAATGGAAAAATTATCCCAGTTCCGGCTCCGTACATGACTAACGAGGATGGTTCCCAGAAACTGAAAAATGGAAAACCGGTAATTGCGTATGATGAACTTGTTCCGCGCCTGCTCCAGACGCAGATGCCACCGCTTCTTATGGCGGTTATCGTGGTGTTGGTGCTGTCCGCAACGATGTCAACGCTTTCTTCACTAATTCTCGTGGCGTCGAGCGCGATTGCGATTGACCTGTATAAAGAACACGCGTCGCTCGATGAATCGTCACAGAAGCCGCTGTATCTCATTCGGTTCCTGAATGGACTTTTCATTCTGATTTCTGCGTTACTGACGCTCTTTAAATTCTCATTCATCGTCACGATGATGTCGCTATCGTGGGGAGCTGTGGCTGGAGCGTTCATGGCACCGTATTTGTACTCGCTATACTGGAAACGTCTGAATAAATACGGCGTCGTGGCAGGAATGATAACGGGATTGACACTGAATATCGTTCTGTTCTTCCTCGTTAACCCGACCGTGGCGGCAACGGTAGCAATTCTCGCGCCGTTCGTGGTGATTCCAATCGTAACGCTCATGACGCCGAAACCAGACCCGGAACTAGTGGAGCTCGCGTTCGCGAAACCTGAGGAAATTTCCTCCGTGTCGTGAGAAATTCCTGAGACGGAGTGAACTTATAGATGATGCTATATGGATAATGATCATGCGGATGGATATTAAAAATACAGAGTGTTTTTAACTCCAACATACTATTAAATTCAGTTTTTCCGTCGTTTCCACAACGCGAAATGACGGAAAAACGAAATTTTATAGTGTACCAGTATAAATACTGTCAGGATTACATCTCCCCTACCCACTTTTTTTCCACCCCCCGTTGTTCTTTTATATGTCTCTGATATAATGAGTCATAAGGTAGTTTTTTTCTCTCACTTTAACCCCCTACGACTTATGAACACGATATATTTCCGACTTTCTGTTTTAACCATTTTTATTCTTCTCGTGCACTTCGTGTATGCGACGGGAAATGAGATGGGAAACGCGACTACAACCGCGACTACAACTGCG
>JAUNAI010000448.1 GCA_030527705.1 Planctomycetia bacterium
ATGCGTCGCTCGAGTTTCGTGGACTGCGGCTCGTGACGACTGAGGAAGATAAAACGCTCGGACGGAAAGTGAAACGATTACAGCTTGCGCGTCAATTAAAGAGTGAGGAGGAAATCGCTCGAAACGCAGAATTAACTGGAAATACTGGAAACTCTGGAAATACCGGAATCACTGGAATTATAAAAAAGTTGGAAGCCCCGAAAAATGCGCACCCGCGGTTACTTCTGCACGGGGAACGTCTGGCACACCTGCGATTTGTGGCGAAAGAGAATGAGACGTTCCGTGAAGATGAAAATTTTATCGCGGATTATGAGGATCAGTACGGAGGAACGCTTATTAATGAGATACGCGCCTATCGGCATTTTCTCACACTCGCAGAGCAGGCGCGGAGGGAAATTGACGCGGAAAATCCGTTCGCGAAAGTTTTTAATTATGAGAAAAATGCGTCGGTGACTGACCACCGGAATCGTGGGCGTTTTGAGGGAACTCTTCACCCGATTGTGACCCAGCTGGAAACACTTGCGGCGGCTGCGGTTATTGAGGAAAATGGCGATTACGGTCGTCACGCAGCGCGGGCACTCGTGAACATGGCGCGGACGCTGGATGTAAATTCTCCGGAAATTGACCAAGGATTTTATTACACACGGACTTTTTACGTGCGGACGCTCGCATTCGGGTACGACTGGCTGTATAAATGGCTGACGCCGGAAGAACGGCGTGAGGTGAAAGTCACGCTTCTCGGCTTCATTCAAGATATTTATGGGCGTAGCTGGACCAACGGTTGGGGACAGCATCCACTTCACCGCGTGTGGAACTGGAATCCGGGACTTGTTTCATGTGCCGGACTGGGCGTACTCGCGCTTCAGGGGGAAACGTGGACGGAAGAAGAGGCGATGCTGGTACAGTTTCGGCGTCATCTGCGCGATTATCTGACGTTTGGAATCGATTTTGACGGCTGTTGCCACGAGGGTCCGGCGTATTTAGCTTATGGCGTCGGTGCTGGTGTCCAGTTCACGGAATGTCTGCGTGAAAAGGGATACGGTGACTTATTTACCGAGACGAATTGGCAGTTAATCGCGCCGTGGCTCGTGTCGGAAATGTTGCCGAATAAGCCGATGTGGAATAATCTGTCGGACTGTAGTCACGGAGCGCCGGCGGGGTATCCGATTTATGCGTATACGTGCGGACGGCTCGCGGAATTGGCGGAAAATGACCCTGTCCGACCGGAAGACCAGGAAGCCGACTTTCCGTTGATTCAGGAAGAACCACTGGATTATCTTCAGCATTTCCAGGAATCTCCGGGAGAAAAACGTCTCTCTTACGGCGCGTACGCACAGTTGATGCAGTGGGCGTGGCGCGCGGGGAAGGAAACGCCGCCGGATGTGACGACTTTCAATCATGCGGGAATTTTAGCGTATCTGTTCTTTTATCAGCCTTACACGCCGGCGAAAGACCCGGGAAAATACCTGCCACAGTCGCTCTTTTTCCGGGGACGCGGACTTGTCGTGGCGCGTGAACATGGATATGGACAGGACGCTTTTCACCTTGCGATTGAGGCGGGACCGCACGCGAGCGGGCATGACCAGAGCGATAAAGGAACCTTCACTTTTCGGGCTTACGGACAGGATTTCATCATCGACTCCGGTTACGGAAATGACGGTGAGAAGATGAAAAGCGGAAGCAGTTTCGCGCATAATGTCGTTCTGATTGACGGTGAGGGACAGCCGATGGACTGGCATAATAACAGTCACGGTGAGATTACCGGTTTTCATCGCAGACGCTCCATGTTCGACTGGATACGTGTCGACGCGCGGGACGCGTGGAATGTGACGTTTTCACGACTGAAAAACGTTCCGACAGGGAAAAACGTCGCGAAAGCCGAGCGGAATTACATTTTCATGCACGATATGGGGCGCGGAGAGGAACCGTATCTTGTGATTTTCGATGATTTCCGGATGGCGGACGGAAAGAAACATGATTTCACGTGGCAGTTACACACCAGTGCGGATTTCGATTTCGACACGACGCAGAAACCGTGGATAATTCGGCAGAAACAGAATGATTTTCAGGTGCTGACTAGCGCGAAAGAAGAAAGACCTGGTACGGCACACGGGCGGGCGTACTTCACGCTGACGGCTCCGAAAGACGGGAAATTCGCACTCGTGGGCGTGACACGGTGTGGCGGAGAAATCCGGGATAAGTCGGACAGTTTTTTCATAAAGGTGAATGACGGACCGACGCTGACGTGGGACCTGATTCCGAGCGGCGTATTCGCGTTCTGCCGAGTGAGTGACCGTGTGACGGGTGACATCATTCTGGACCTGAAAGCGGGAGAAACCGTCCGCGTGACACTCTGGGCGCGTGAGCCGGAAGCGGAAATCGCCTTCCTCGGTCTGCGTGAGGCAGAGGATAAAAACGCTAAAAATATGAAGAAC
>JAUNAI010000449.1 GCA_030527705.1 Planctomycetia bacterium
CGGATTTTTGAATATCTGTTTATTTAGGAGGATATATTATACTCTGATTCCTCATGAAAGTTCAGGAAAGGGCGGTCCTTTCGGTAGTCATTTCACCAACGCGAAATGACAGTAAAGTGAAATTTTATAGTGCATCGGGTATAAATATATCTCATTCCTACTTCTTTCTTCATGAGTGTAGGAAAACATGGAGTTTCCAATCATTCTTATGTCCCAGAATCTCACCTTTTCTGTAAAAATCGGCGGGATTGTGGGAGATTTCATGTTTTTCCTTTCCCGTAGCGTATGTTTTTTTGTGTTTTTTTATCTATTTTGTTTCTATGTTCACCGTGTCCGGACTTTCTGTTCTTCCCGGAGGAAACGTGCGCCTGGACCGACAATCCACTCACCGGGAACGATTTCTCCCATGACAACGACACCTGTCTGCGTGATACGGAGGATTTTTACCTTCTTTTTCTGAATTGTATTTTCAGGAGAAACGATCCATACGACTGTTTCTCGACTTTTTCCGTCATAATCATTTGGATTCGCGTCTGGGGCAGGGGGAATATAATCGCCGACAATCGCCGTCAGTGGAACGACACATTCTCCCTCCTTCGGGCGAAAATTAATGGTTAACGACGCCGCCATTCCCGGATAAAGCGTAAAATTATCTAGTTCCGTGATTTTTACTTCCAGCGGATAACCATATCCACCGGTCTGTAAGGCCTTTCCCAGTGAGTTTAGCTCCGCCGGGAAAGTGTGATTCGGGTATGTCTCGAAAGAGCACTGAAACGACGCGAATTCCTCCTGTCGAACAACGAGGGTTTCTGGAATTGTCGTCTGAACCAGAATTTCAGACACGTCCGTAAATGCAAGAATCGGCACAGCTGGCGCGGTTACTTCTCCGGTTTCCGCGTATTTCTGTGTCACGAAACCTCGGCAAGGTGCTTTCAGAACCGTGTCTGCGAGCGCGTCCTGAGCCTGTTTTTTTTGTGCGAGTAACCCCGCCTTTTTCGCTTCGTAACCTTTAATTTCTTCGTCTAGACCTTTTACGCCATTCTCGAATTGTCGTTCCGCTGCCACTTTCGCCGCGAGAGCCTGTTCATGCTGGAGTTTTAATTCATCCAGTTTTATTTCTGGAACCGCTCCGTCTTTTTCGAGAGATGTGAACTTTTTTAGATTTTTGTCTACCGTATCGAACTGTGCTTTTGCCGCGTCCACCTGTTTTTTAAGCATTTCGACAGAACGGTCACGATTCGCCATTTTAGCGTCCAAACCAGCCTGAAGTTCCGCGAGTCCCGCTTCCACAACTGCAAGCGTATTTAGAAAGTCGCGCTGGTCGAGCTGAGCTAGTTCATCACCTTCCTGAACCACTTCACCAACTTTCGCAGTCAGGTTCTGAATTTGGCCGGGAACCCGAAAGGAGAGCTGAACCGTCTTTCCCTCTTTCGCGACGGCAGAAAAAGTCTGTGGACGGAGAGAGTCTTCTACCTGAACCTGAGTAAGTTGTACAAGTGGAATCTGAACCGCTCTGGCTGCCTCCAGTTCTTCCTGTGTCGGCGTTTTTTCCTCTGGCTTACAGGAACATACGGAAAGAATCAGCAACGTAAAAATAACGAGCTGAACTGTTAAAGGGACTCTGGAACGTGACATTTTTAAATCCTTTTACCTAACATTTTAACAAGATAAGGTAACGTAATCTACTATTTTACCAATTTTACCAACTTTAAGAAGGGATACCCCCTATATATTATGTAAAATTTTATAGAAAAATAATAAAAACACAAGAAATTTTGAGAATTCTGTTACTTTCCATTTTTTAGAAGAAAAGAAATAATCATTAAGGGGGGAATTTTCTCCCCCTCATTTATTCCCGAAATAATGTATTAATGAGTATTTTTTAACGTTTCCGCACCACCCTGTAATTCCAGCATCTGTTCCCACTGGAGAGAACCACGACTTCCGGAACTGCCTGACACGCGGGAATTAGGGTTATAATGATATGCCCCGCCACCATGGGAGACAGAATCTCTTCCGTGCATGAGTGCTGAGGGAGAAACTGGGGCTGGAATCATCGTGGGGGCAGCGGTCATCCCCATCTGGGGATTCGCTCGTCGGAGATTCTCTGCTGTCGACTGTCCCGGACGGTGAATCTGGTTGATGGAACTCTGGCCCGGTGCATAAATCGTCCCTTCATACGTATTTTGACCCGGTGCGTAATAGGTAGATTCCGCATTTTCTGCAGAATTTCCATTTGCAGCTGTTCCGTAATAATCTTCCAGCGTGAGTTCGCCCATATTTTCCGTAGTTTCTGAAACATTTTCCGGTTCTGGTGACTGCCTATACGTCAATTTCGAGACCGATTCTGTCTCCGCAGCCGTTTCTAGACTCATTCCAACCCTCATTTCGGTTCTAGGTCCAGAACCCATTCCAGCTCCTGTTTCCGTTTCTAT
>JAUNAI010000095.1 GCA_030527705.1 Planctomycetia bacterium
GCATATTCTCTTCCTGACCGCGCGTCGACACGCCACCCGAACCCAGACCAGCCGCGAACGGACTACCGATTGCCCCTAAATGCTGCGTCATCGTCGGCACGTTCTCGATACCGGAACCGCGGGACAGGTTTTTAATTGTCTGCGCAACTTTCTGCCTGTCTGTTTCGTTATACAGCGCGTCGTAAAAATCCTGCGTCGTCTTGGAATCTTCTCCACCGATACCGTTTACAGTTTCACTTGTACGGTTCGCGTCCAACTGTTTCGCATATTCCAGTTCCTTATCAGTCAGTAGTCGATTATTATTTTCATCGACATAATTCGCTGCGAATTCCGCCGCGTCAATGGCATTGACTTTAATTGCTCCAGTTGTTTCGTCATATTCAGCTTTAACAAGCTGAGCTTGACCGAAAAATTCATTTAAATACTTTTGTTTGTCTGTAATTTCGTCAAGAGACCCTCCCTCATTATTATTGTTCCATTCATTAAATTTCTTTTCAATAATGGAATAGGCATCTGCTTGTTCTTGCGCTGGTTTTACTCCACCTGCTGTATCACTACCATCATAACGATTAGCAATAGATGAACTATTACCTCTACCTCCCTCAATAGATACTCTACCATTAGAATTATCCGGTTCTATTTCTTCGGTTGTATTATCATTTGATAAATTTTCTATTTCTTCTAATATATCAGGAATTATATTATTTTTTAATTCATTATAATCCTCCTCCGTATAATAACTCTGATAGATTTTTGCATCTTTATTGAGTTGAACCGTCAATTTTGCTGATGATTCAAGTGCAGAAATACGATCATACCATACTTCTGCCATTGTTCCAATTTTAATTTCTTTACTTTGAATAGTTGCTAATGTTGTACCGTTTGTCGCATTATCAGCATCAAGCCAAAGTCTTGCACCTCCTACAATTGCATCTGATTTGATTGTATTCTCAACATCAATCTTATCGTTATTATAGACAATCTCATCAATATATACTTTACTGCCATCACTTAATGCAAAAGTATTTGTGTTAATTGTAGGTACTGCTGTAATATCATTACCACGGTACAATGCCAACATACCACAAGAGTTAACGTTATAGTATTCCACTTTACCTTTTTCATTTTTAATTGGTGAATAAACTTCACCATATACATTAAGTTTTGAGTTGTCGGATTGTGTACCATATTCCTTTCCAGCAGTAACCACTAATGTACCTGCAGAAACATTGGTAGTTCCTTTCCAATCTGAATAATCTCCATCCATTACCAATGTTGTACCATTATAGGAGGCTTCAGTTTTTGCATCTAGCATGGTAGATTGATAAGAATTAAGAATAAGTTTTCCATCTCCTGAAAGAGAAGCCTTATGAAACTGCTCATTTTCAATAGCTTTATCAATATTTTCGCGAGCAGCTTCCCATTCGATAGCCGTTTTGTTTTTCATAATATCTTCTGTTACAAACCATTTGTTTTGAGAAGCATCGAGTTTATAATCCTGAATATCTGTTACATATATATTACTGTTACTATTATCGATCTTGGTATTAATTCCGTTAGCATTAACAATGATCCGACCACCATTTGAATTAGATACTTCTGAGCTCTTATATTCTACTTTGCCCAACATCATTAGTATAGCAGAATCTACTTTAACATTATTGTTAATATCAATATTTAATGTTGTAGCACCATCAACATATTTATCTGTTGCATCAAATATAGCAGAAGCCCCTTCGGAAACAACAAGCTCTCCATTGATAGTCTGTTTACCACTTGTTGAAACCAATTTATTAGAGAACCTCCCATTATTCTCATACGTACCACTTACTGTTATATTTTTATAAGTAGTAGGACCATTAATACTTAATACCCCACCCTTTACTTCAACATCTCCAAAATTATTTTTACATTTAAATGTTCCCTTTTCAGTAACAATATCAAATTGGACAGAATTGGCCAAAATCCCTAAGAACCCCACTCCTTCTTTAGTAAAAGAACCTCCATTAGTAAAAGCCGAGTTAATTACAAAATCAGCCCCCTTACCAAGATCAAGTGTTCCTCCAGCGTCTCCCCACTTAAATTTTGCCACCGAAATTTGGGTAGCATCAGAGTACTTATCTGGGTCTAAATTATTTATATAAGTAAAATATGCGTTTTTATCATTTAAATCCATACTATTTACATACGGAGTTACGTCACCCAAGACATACTCCTTATAGACGTGCCCATTATCATTAGAGGCCTCCTCTATTATCCCTAAATCATCACCTTCATTAAATTTTAGAGTTCCACCATTTAAGATAATCGTCGTATCTGTGGTTATATTAAGATTTTCAAACGTTACATCGCTTTTTACTTCAATAGTTTGTTCACCATATACATTTCCCCCGAGGCCGATCGTAGCGGTTGCGAGAAGAAGTGGGGCGGCGAGGCGGGTGATGAGATGTTTTCTTAGATTGCCCCCCCCCCCCATCTTAACATTCGGGCGCGTCGGGTACGTGCTCGGTCGCGGGCGGCGGATTGTCTTTCAGCTTCGGTTCGTGTCTTTTTCATCGGATTTTCCTTCCTTGAAATATCGTTGTTGTGTTACTGTGCAGAATTCCATTTCTGCATTTCTGTCGACTGAACGTCAGTCGGTTAGTAGTATTTTCGGTTGTACCTGTTATTCTGTTTAAATCTTTTTTGTATATTGCAAGAATTTTCTTTAAAAATAATTTAAAATCACTGTTTGAGACACTGATTACGTCGTACTGGTGGGTGCGCGTCTCCTTTTGAAGAAATTTTGAGTTTTTTTGAGAAATCTGGGATTTTTTTAGAGAAAAAGTTACGCCCCCCCTTGACGATTTCGGAATCTGTGGTATAGTATAGCTCATCATTGATGGTAATCATCGATGACCAACTCGCGGAAATGGCGGAATTGGTAGACGCGCCAGGTTGAGGGCCTGGTGAAAGCTAATTTCATGCAGGTTCAAGTCCTGTTTTCCGCACTGGCCTGTTTGTGATGTTTCGCAGACGGGTCTTTTTTTGTGTATCATGTTAAAGACAAAAAAGAAAACCTGTAATGAAATGCCACGCGGAAACTGAATCCGTGTTTTTCATTACAGGTCTTATTCTCATAAGATTTTTCGTAAAAATTACTCCTCCGTAATCACTTTTCCATCGCTACGATGCGCACGGTAATAGTGATTCAGCGGGTCTATCGAGTAACTGAGTCGCTGAACCGACCCGTCAGACATCGCCATTCCGAAAGTGCCTGCGTGGCAACTTCCAAAAATATAACGCTCATAAGAAGGTCGATCCTGCATCGGTCGCGCATTGTCTGTCGTGCTGTTCGCGTTGTTGTATCCGCCACGCAGAACGTCGTTGCACGCGCCACTGTAGAGCGTCTCATTATCACCGGGATCCACGGTCGTACTCTCGTATTTTTCCGGGTTCATGTACTTTTCACCGATGAGATACGTATTACTCGAGCCGTCGCGAATCTGTCCCATGGTAACTTTACTATGCCACGAAATGACACCCGTGTCGGATGGGTCTTTCCAGCTGTTATTCTGTGTGTGTTTCGTGCCGTCCGCGAGAGAACCGATATGCTGGGGCGATGCACTGTCGTCGGGGTTCAGCGACTTTGTCCCGAAATTGGCGCAGTAATCGTTCTTGACACCTTCTTTCATGGAACCAGATTCTTTATAGGTTTTCCCGGAAGTCGGGTAAATTTTCGGCGTACGACGCGATGGACAATTGAACATCGGTACCGGCGTCTGTAACCGCGTCACGATACTCGCCTGCGTCGGCATGGTGTCCACGCCATTCGTCTCGCCAAGATGAAAGAGCGCATCCTGTTCAATAAATGGTAAAATCGAAAAGAACCATGAGCCCGGCTGATTCTGCCCCAATCCACGTTGCGGAGTGCCAACCCAGTTATAATCCCACCCACCCGAAGGAAAGGCACGGATATTACTTTCGTGATTCAGACACGCCAGCCCGAACTGCTTCAGATTATTCCCACACTGCATCTGCCTCGCCGCCTCACGCGCCTGCTGAACCGCCGGTAAAAGCAGACCTACGAGCATTCCGATAATCGCAATTACAACTAATAATTCGACTAGAGTAAACGCGCTTTTTCGCATTTCTGTTCCCCTCAAAAATTCGTTTCCCCACACGATTTTCAGACAACTTATAATTTATGATTCACTATTATTTATTTTACACAAAATTGATTAAAATGCAATATCCAAAACTGAAATTTTCAAAAAAAAGATAAAATTTATACCCGACCCACTATAAAATTCGCTTTTCTGCCGTTTCGCGTTCCTAAAACGACTGTCGGAAAGCCCCCCTTCACGAAATATCCAAGTGGAATCCGTATCATTTTTCGGAAATCAGAAAAGGTTTCTACGATAAAATCTCCCGTAATCTGTAGAAAATTTAATAACACTCTTTATCACGTCGCTACATCATTTCCACCATTCTATAAAATCTACAGGAGATTTCCTAGTCGAATTTCAGTTAAAAATACACCCTTCACATTTCGGATTCCGCGCCATGCAGACATTTCGACCATGCAGAATCAATTGGTGTGAGATTTTCACCCAACGCTCACGCGGCACGAGACGCATCAGGTCCTCCTCCACCTTTTCCGGCGTCGAGTTTTCCGAAAGCCCCAACCGTTGCGCAAGTCGCAGAACATGCGTGTCCACGACCACCCCTTCCGCCAGTCCAAAATGAGTTCCGAGCACACAATTCGCCGTTTTTCGTCCTACTCCGGGAAGCTGAACGAGCTCTTCCAGCACAGGCGGAACCTCACCGTTAAACTTTTCGTCCAGAATTCGGCAACACTCACGAATATTCCGTGCTTTATTCCGATAAAAACCCGTACTGTGAATGTCGGCTTCAAGCTCCTCCTGCGACACCCGCGCAAAATCCGCCGCAGAACGGTATTTCTGAAAAAGCGTCTGCGTCACAATGTTTACCCGAACGTCGGTACACTGCGCCGACAGAATCACCGCGATAAGCAACTCCAGCGCATTTCGGTAATTCAACGCACAATTCGCCTCCGGATAGAGCACATCCAGCCCCGCACAGATTCTCTCCGCGTGCGCGACGGTTCCGTAATTGATATTCGTTTCCATAGAATTTCCATTATATTTCTGCAAAATAGTCTTGAAACTTTCCATGAAATATGTTATACTACAAAATTAGATGTATGAAAATAGATTTCTATCCAAAAAAAGAGAGATTTCAATGAAATCCTTAAAAAATATGCCAAAAATAACGAATTTCCGGAGTATATGGCTTTCCGCGTGCGTTATCGGCTTCCTGATGATTTTCGGAGCGACACACGCACAGGCGCAGAAGTTTCCGTACCGTGCAACAGTCTGTGAAGCGGAGACTTTTGTGCGTAGTGGTCCTGGAACGGACTTTTATCCCACGGATCGGCTTCATAACGGCGACGTAGTCGAGGTGTATAAACACACGCCGGACGGTTGGTGTGCGATTCGGCCACCGCTCGGAAGTTTCTCCTTCATTTCTGCACGTTACGTTCAGATGGCACAGAGCGATCTGGGGCAAATTGCGGGTGGTTCTGCGCCAGTATATGTCGGAAGTCGCCTTTCCCCAGAACGTTCTCAGGTTCAGATAACACTGACACCCGGGAAAGTCGTGGAAGTTCTGGAATTACCGACCGACGGACTAGAGGCAATGTGTAAAATCTCCCCACCTGCCGGAGAGTTTCGCTGGATTCATGGGAAATTTCTCTCGCCGAACCAGACCGGAATCACAGAAGTCCCCGTCCCACCCAGTCGCGTAGTTTTCGGAAATGGAACCGGAAATAATCTCCCCTCCTCCTGGACGCAAGCCGACGGAAATAGTATTCCAGGAAATAATTTGAGTGAAAATCCCGGAAATTCTAGTATGTCAGGAAATCCTACCACGTCGAGCGCCTACCGAGATTTACCTACTGGAGCCTTAAAACCTGGAACGTTCATGTATTACGTAAATCAGCTCGACGCAGACCTCTCCTACATCATCGCAAGCGGTGACGCGGCCAACTGGGAGACAGAAGCACTCCTCATGCGTGCGAATCGACTCATGAACTACGCGAAATCGACGGAAGAGCGGAACCGACTGGAACACGTACGGCAAAAAATCATCGAGGCGGACGGTGTCCGTGCGGGACGGAAACAGTTCCAACGCCTACTAGCAACGGCGTCTGAAGACGGAATTACACCGATTTCCGAAACACTTTCCGCACCACAGACTTCCTACACTGGCGTTTCGGAATTCCCTGCTCCTTACTCGACGGAACCAGGACGTTGGGATTATTCTGGAATCCTCGTCCGCGTCCAGCGTCAGCGTTACAGTCATCTGGCACTTCCGCCTTTCGCAATCGTCAACGAGGACGGCATTTTACGCTGTTACGTCACACCCGCCCCGAACATGGACCTTTCACCGTACCTCAAGAAACGTGTCGCACTCGCCGGCAGTCGCAACTACCTCCGTGATCAACGGGCGTTTAACTTAAACGTGCAATTAATCGTAAACGTGTGGTAAATGACTCCATGAGAACCTGTAACAGAATCAGGATATGTCATTCCCGGAAAACAGGGATTTTATATTTCCCACCTATATTTTAATTTTCATTCCCATTTTGGAGGATACATCATCCCATTTTGGAGGATACATCATGCCTAAACGTCAAAAAACTACGTGGTTCCAGACGCTTCTCGCACTTGTGAGCCTAACCGTCTTGACGTATTCTGCGTCCGCGAGTGAGGTTCCATCTGCGAATCCTCCGAAAACCGTCACATTTTCCTCCCTGTTACAGGAAATGTTAAATCGTCAGGCGGTTCTGGAAGATTTTTCCAAGAACGGCAACGCAGAATTTATCTGCCGACAATTCAGCAGTTATGACCGTGGCGCAGTTTCTCCGACGGAAAACTGGTTCGCGAATGGCGACACGGCTAAATTCCTCCGCGAAGAAGAGAATAATGGTCGGAAAGAATGGGTTCTCATGGACGCAGAAGGTCCCGGCGCGGTCGTCCGCTGGTGGATTACCGCTCCTGGGTATAAATCCAATTTTCATATTTACATCGACGGTAGCGACATACCGACTTTTTCCGGGAAAATCGACGAAATTGTCGGTGGCTCCGCGTTATGTGGTGCTCCGCTTTCTCAAGAAACGTCGCGCGGACGGAACCTCTATTTACCGATTCCGTATGCGAAATCGATTAAGATTACGTGTGATAAGATGCCGGAACAGGGAAATCTGTATTATCAGATTAATTACCGTACTTACACGGACGGAACGGTGGTGAAGTCGCTCACGCCCCAAACGCTGGCGGTGGAAAAAGAACATGTCGCGACAGTGAATAAAACGCTGGAAAATACGGGTTATAAACCGTCGCAGTACGGACATAGCCTGTTCCTGAATCCCGGCGAGACGAAAACGGCGATAAAGTGCGATTTTGCCGGTTATATTACGCAATTTTCCTTGCACGTCAAGGCGGAAAATCTGCCGCAGGCACTCCGTAGCGTCATAATCGAGATGGATTTCGACGGTAAAAACACGGTAAAATGTCCGCTCGGCGACTTTTTCGGCACGGGCGTCGGCATAAATCCGTATCGCACACGCTGGGCGATTGTGGAAGAAGATGAAAATGACAAGGACTATAATACATTAATCTCACTCTGGACCCTGCCTTTCCGAGAAAAAGCGGAAATTCGTCTGCGGAACCTCTCGCAAGAAAAAGTTACCGTGAGTTTAAGAAATAAAATAACCCATGAGGACCGTACGCTGGCGGATATTCCGGCGGAAGACTTTCTCTATTTCCACGCCAACTGGCATCAGGAACGTGAAATTCCGACACTCGGCGGGCAAGGCACGCAGGACTGGAACTACGTGACTATCGAGGGGCGCGGCGTGTACATGGGTGACGTGCTCTCCGTCGTGAATCGCGTTCCGCAGTGGTGGGGCGAGGGTGACGAGAAAATCTACATCGACGGCGAGAAATTCCCCTCTCATTTCGGAACGGGGACGGAAGATTATTACGGTTACGCGTGGTGCTGTCCGGAGCGTTTCGAGTCTCCGTGGCGTGCGCAACCGCGTGCAGAAGGTCCAGGAAATTATGGAAATACGACGAATCTCCGTTACCGCTCGCTCGATCGGATTCCGTTTAACAAGTCGTTCCGCTTCGACATGGAAGTGTGGCACTGGACGCAGACGAAAGTGGATTATGCCGTCACCCTCTTCTGGTATGGAGTGCGTGACGCGAAAATCGTTTCACCGTGGGCGACTGAAGACACTGACGGAAAGAAATTCGACGCGGAAGCACAGGCTCCGGTAAATTACAAGACGCCGTTTCAGATGGAGATGGCAGGTTTCCATTTCGCGCAGACTCCGCCTGGAAACGTTTCGATTCAGGGAATGGGACATTTTAAGAACGGAAAATGGGAGAATAATGAGCAGGTCTGGTGGAATAATGGAAAGCCGGGCGACGCGCTCGAATTCCGCATCACGATTCCTAAAGGCGCAAAAACGGTCACATTCGGTCTGACTCGCGCGTGTGATTACGGAATTTTCGAGTTTTATCTGGACGGCATCCGTCTCGCTTCTCCGTGGGACGCGTGTAACCCCGTAAAAGGCGACGCCGGCGTAATTCATGAAAATATTACGTTCCCAATCCCGGAAGAAGTTCAAAAATCGGCAGAAAACTCAACCGAAGAACACCGTCTGACGGTCTATTTAGTCGGAAAATCTCAACGCTCGATCAGTACAATGTTCGGAATGGATAAAATTTCGTGGAAATAACAATCATCCACGCTATTTAATTCGAAAAACTTTTCATACCAATCATGCTTGAGATTTCAGAGAAAGGCGCTTCCTTTAAGTAGCTATTTCCGTAATGCGGAACCGTCGCGAAGCAGAATTTTAAGTGTGTCGTAGATAAAAATTCCCGCAGAACTTTCAGATTTTCACGGAAAGATATCGTGAAATCTGCGATTTCTACGGGAAATTTAATTATTACGTATGAATTGTCCGTTACGCACGCGCACTCCCAGCCATTTCCTCGCTCACACGTTCCGAACCGTCCGCAATTTCCACAACTTCCTGCGTCTCGGCCGCGTCGGACGTGGTAATCACTTTATAACAACACCACAGAAAAAGACTCGTCACACAACCCACCGCACACAACATACAAATCCAACCACCAATGGTCATTTTTCTCTCCTATTTTGAGTTACGGTTTTAGTCATCAATCAGGATAAATCCTACCTTTTTTTACGTTCATATACTCTTATTTACTCTCTTCTTTTATATCTCGTGCATAAATTTGCGCCGGCGATTTTCCCACACGTTCCCAGCGTCGCCATGCCAGATACGTCACCAGACAGAAGAAAAGTGCCGTGAAAACTAAGTATCCTATCACCAGCTGAGCGAGCGGATTCGACAAGATTTCCTGCCAATATGATACTGCATTTTTCTTCGTCCAGAACAAGAAAATCACCAATAAATATGGAATCGAAACGTATTTCAGTCCCCAACCAATCATTCTCGGAATCCTGATTTTCGCGCCGAGAGTCAGCTCTTCATACATTTTATCCGTTCCCCACACCCAGCAAATCAAGATAGTCTGAAACATCGCCATCACGAACAATCCGAAATTTCCAACCCAGAAATCGAACGTATCCAGTGCGTATAAATTTTTCGAAAAATGATACAGAATCATCGTTCCGACCGCACCGAAAATGAACATGATTCCGATACTTCTTTTCCGACCGAGATTCAGTCCCTCCTCCAACAGCGCGATCGTCGGTTGGAGCATCGACAGCGAGCTCGTCACCGCCGCTAAAAACAGTAGGAAAAAGAACAAAAATCCGAAAAACTGTCCGAATGGCATCTGCTCAAAAACGTTCGGCAACACGTTAAATCCGAGTGAAAACAGTCCCAGATTCCCCTCCACCTGTGACGCACCGAGGAACATAATCGCCGGCGGCAGAATCATCAGCCCAGCCAGAACCACCTCGCAAAATTCATTACTCACCGTCGCTGTCAGACTGGAAAGCGCGATGTCATCTTTCGGCCGTACGTAGCTCGCATACGTCACAATCAATCCGAAACCAACAGAAACTGAGAAAAAAATCTGCGACGTCGCTGCTAGCCACACATCCGGATTCGCGAGCGACTGCCACAGCGTCTGTCCCGGACGAGTCGGATTCCACATGAATCCCAACCCATCCAGAAAACTTCTTCCAGCTTCCCCAGTTGGATTCGGCAACGTGACCACACGAATCAGAATCAGCAACGAACATAATACCAGTAACGGCATCGCAACTTTACAAAACGCCTCGATTCCTTTCGTGATTCCACGCCAGATGAAATAATAATTAAAAACCAAGCAGAAAATCGTACATCCGAATAATGGTGTCAGAATATTCAGCCCATCCGCAGAGCGATACAGAGCGCCGTCCGCGTTCATTCCAACGAACTCTGCGAAAAATCGGCTATATCCTTCTGCCGACCCAAGTATCATTCCCGGTCCACCCGTCCCAGAAAGGAAGGAGGGTGCGTGAATCCCTAAAGAATTCAGAATTCCCGTAAAATACTGAATCGAGAAGGCGAGACACCACGCTTCCACAAACAGATAATACATACTGATACAGAGTGGAATATACGCACCGATCGCTCCGACATACGCCCAGCTTTTTCGTCCACATCCCGCCAGCGAGTAGATACCCGGCACGGAATTAAACCCACGCCGTCCACCAGCACGCCCAAGCGCCCACTCCGAGCAGGCAATCGGAATCGCGATGATCAAAAAAGAAATGAAATACGGAATCATGAACGCACCACCACCATTCATGGCAGCCTGACCGGGAAAGCGGATAAAATTCCCTAACCCAACGGCGCTTCCAGCAACCGCAAGAATTACTCCTAACTGAGACCCCCAGTTTTCCTTTTTCTTCTTACTCATCGAAATCCATCACCATTTTCTAATTTACAAAATACATACACTGTATATTTTACCAGAAAAATCCATTTCATAAAAGGGGGCACCCTCGAAGATTTCTAAAATTTTCTGCAAAATTTAGGATTTTCAGAAATAGATATTCACAGAAACCGTTTTTTCTCACACTTAAGGAAACGCTAATTAACTGGACACACAGACGTTTCGTCCGCAAAATGCGGATAAAAACGGTGATTTTTAAGGAAGAAAATTTTCCCTAATTGCGTACCGTACGTCTGTGCTCCCAGCTAATCAGTAGCTACATAAGCTATCATTCTACAGACCACCGTGATACGATTAACAACGATTTTCAGAACCGAACTCCCCTTTATTTCTCCTCTTCAATTGGTTCCAGCGTCGCATACATCGATGAAATACTTCCCTCAATCAACGGATCAGGCCCGAATTGGCGAATCTGTTCACGGCGCAACTCCGCAACCTCCAGCGGAAGGACTGCTACCGGAGTTTTTCCACATGCGTGAACACCACACGCAATAATCATCCCACGTGTCTTATCATAACCGAAAATCGACCGCATCATCCGAATCACATACTCGAAAGAGTGATCATCATCATTCCAGAGCATTACACGATACTGCGGAAGTCGTTTCGGTTTATTCTTACTTTTACTTTTCTCACAGACTTTCTCCTGCTGCCGATTTTTAGGTTTTTCCCGAATCACCGTCGTTGTATCTATTTTTTCCATAACTACTTTCTAATTTAAAACTTTTTCGTCTATAATTTCTCATTCTTTTCTTAATTATACCCGATTTATCAAAAAAGAACAACGGGGACACCCTGAATTTTGAGGTAAAATATGTCATCTATTGCAGATTTTTTAAATAAAAACGGAAAAAATTGGGAAAATTCCCTCATCGATTTCGTAAAAATCCCAAGTATCAGTTGTCAGACGGAGCACATGGACGACTGTCTCCGAGCGGCAGACTGGTTACAGGACTATTTCCGTAAAATCGGTTTTACGCCGAAACTTTATCCGCTTTCAACAGGGCATCCAATTGTGTATGCCGAGTCGCCGAAAATCGCGGACGCGCCGACACTCCTGATTTACGGACATTACGACGTTCAGCCCGTCGACCCGCTGAATCTCTGGACCGAGTGCTCACCATTCGAGCCAGTTATTAAAGAGGGAATTATGTATGGTCGTGGAACCTCCGACGATAAAGGTCCACTTTTCTCACACATCGCCGCTGCGGAATTCTGGATGTTACAGGGAGATTTACGTCCAAAATTAAACGTAAAATTCCTTCTGGAAGGTGACGAGGAAGGGAGTAACTCCGCAACTGAAATTTTCGTCCGGGAAAATGCCGACCTTCTGGCATGCGACTATCTCGCGCTGAGTGATTCCACCCAGTTCGCACCTGGTTTCCCTTCAATTACCAGTGGCTTACGCGGAATCGCAGCATACGAGTTAATCCTTCGTGGACCCATTCAGGATCTTCATTCCGGCATGTTCGGCGGTGCCATCACGAATCCATGTAACGCACTGGTCGAGATTCTCGGCAAGATACATGACGAAAATTATCGTATCGCAATTCCTGGTTTTTACGATGAAATTACCCGTCTAACGCAGGAAGATCAAGAACAGTTACGTATTTTACCGTTCGACGAGAACAGTTTTTACGACTCAGTCGGCGTTTCGTGCGGACTCGGTGAGAAAGACATTTCCGTTCTGGAACAGATCAGCACGCGTCCCACTTTCGACATTAACGGAATTACGGGTGGTTATCAGGGAGAAGGTGGAAAAACCATTATTCCTGCGTGGGCGTCCGCGAAATTCTCCTTCCGTCTCGTTCCGAATCAGGATCCGGATGAGCTTACCGTTTCTCTGAAACGATGGCTGGAAGAGCAGCTTCCACCGGGAATCACGATGGAGTTAATCATCGAGGGACTCTCCGCTGGTATGTTGGTCGATCTTTCCCGTCCGTGTATGAAAGCTGCCGCGAAATCGATGGAATTTGGTTTCGGTCGCTCACCGGTTTTCGTCCGTGAGGGTGGGTCGATTCCGATCGTATCCACATTCTCCTCAGCACTGACACCGAATGTGATGATGTTAGCGTACACGCAAAAAACGGACAACGCACACGGTCCGAACGAGCATTTCAGTCTGTCCGATTTCACACGCGGAATTAAATCGAATGTGAAACTCTGGCAGGAGTTGGCCGTGCTGTAAATGTGGACTCACTGAATAGCCTCCCATTTTAGCCTAAATATTTATCTCCCACGGATTTCACTGAAAACCAGTGGTTTTAAATCTCCCACAGATTCCACAGATTCCACA
>JAUNAI010000096.1 GCA_030527705.1 Planctomycetia bacterium
GGTATTCAGGCTATCTGGTGTTCTGACCGTCTGATTCCCTAATGATTTTCAGACCATGCAGGCACGGGTTCACCGGAGCGACGCTCTTATTATAAGCTACTCCAATGGATATTCTCTAGGAATTATATGATGAAGCGGATTGTTACTATTCAGGATATTTCGTGTGTCGGGAAGTGTTCTCTGACGGTTGCGTTACCGATTATTTCCGCGATGGGCGTGGAAGCGGCAGTATTACCGACGGCAGTGCTTTCCACTCATACAGCAATTCCAGGGTTTACGTTCCGAGACCTGACAGCGGAAATTCGGCCAATTTCAGAACACTGGAAACAGGAACGGTACACTTTCGACGCGATTTATACTGGGTATCTTGGTTCTTTCGAGCAGCTGGAACTTGTCACAGAGTTTATGGACGAGTTTCAGACGGTAAGGGATGAGGCGACGGGAAAAGAGAGACCCACCTGCGTTTTCATTGACCCAGTGATGGGGGATTTTGGACGGTTATATTCGGGATTCACTCCAGAATTCGCACGGGAAATGAGTCGATTCTGTGCACGGGCGGACGTAATTGTGCCAAACATGACGGAGGCTTGCTGGCTTCTGGGAATGGAATACCTACCGGAAGGAACATACACGGAGAATCAGGTACGTGACATTCTCCGCCGATTATGTGACTTGGGGCCGAAAAATACGGTACTGACGGGGACATCGTTTCAGGAGGACCGAGTGGGGTTCATGGGATTCTGTGCCGAGACAGAGACATTTTTCACATACATGACGGAACGGATTCCACATTCTTTCCACGGAACAGGTGACATTTTCGCAAGTGCGACGGTCGGAGCACTGATGAATGATTTCTCACTCTGTGAGTCACTTTCCATCGCAGCGGATTTCACGCTGGAGTGTATCCGAGAATCGTTAAAGGATTCTACAGCACGGAATTACGGCGTGAATTTCGAGTCGGCGGTCCCATATCTGATTCATCGTATCGGAAAATAAGAGAGAAAATATCAACGGTAGAATCATGCAGAATCTACAGTAATACGACGGAGAATATGCTGTAGTATAACACAGAATCTACAGTACTATAACGGGGAAGGACGAAAAATGAAGGACACGTTACGATTTTTCGAGAAAATGATGCTGATGATGGCGTATGTCGTGGCGTGGTCCGTGAGGTACATAATCGCGTGGTCCGTAATGGATATCATTGCGTGGTCTATGGTCATGTGGCCACTTTCCTGCAGTGAATTATGGAGCGCGGAAGCGGAAAGGACGGAAAAAGCTGAAAAACTGGAAGTGGAGGCGGTCGAGAGGACGGAATCTAGGAACGTGGAAGTAGTGAGACTCATACCGACACGTTTTACGGAAGTAAAATTTCCGGAATTATCACCAGAGGAGTGGCAGAATTTCGAGAAAATGCGTCAAGAACTGATGGAACAGGATTACATGTCGGCATTTCCGAAACTCCGTGGTTTTTTAATTCTGTCTGCAGAAAAACAGTTACCTGACCGAGAAGATTCCAAGACGGATTCTGGAAATATACATGAAACAGTTACAGGAATGGAAACTGGAACGAAAATGATTACGGAGACGGATTCTGGAAGTGTGCCCGAAATAGTTACTGAAAAAGTAGCAGAAACTGGAACGGAAACAGTTTTAGGAATGAAAACCTGTGGAAGAGTGTGTACAGAACTCATTGCGGGCCTGCCAGAAGAGGGAATGCGGAAATGGCGAGAATTCACGGATAAGACGGTTTCTACAGCCTTAAAATCTGCATTCCGTGTGGCACAAGAGTCGGCAGGTAAATCGGGAGAAATCCCTGAAAAGGTCCTAAAACAGCTTCTACGTGAGAATCCATATTCAGCATACGAAGCAGAAATGCTCGAGTTACTCGCGCTTCATGCGTGGCAGCTGGGAAAAATGGAAAAAGCGTGGACGCTCTGGGAACGAGAACTTGCAGTCATGACAGAAGATGAATGTCGGAGAGAAGCAGGAAATCCGGTGAAAAGTGAAAATTGGATAGCGTCTGAAAATCCTGTGCAAGGTGAGAAGCCAACAGGGAAGGAAGCTGGAAAGGAGACAGCGAATCATACTGAAAAGAAATCAGGAAAGAAAACCTCTCCGGGAATTGGACAGAAAACGGTGATTCTGGACGAAATTCCGTCTCAGAACACGCAGGAAGAACGACTTTTCGCTGTGCATGAATTACTAAGGAGGAAAAAATCAGGAACGAATTCTAGTACGGAAAAAAATATGGAGACGGATTCTGAACTGGAAACGAAGCTCGGTACACTCTCAGTTTCTGGGTGGACAGTAACCATGACGGAAGTGCGGACACCAGAGGGAGTGACGGTTTTCGAAGATTTCTTGCCGTCAGAACAGCGTGGGACGCTTTTTAGGAACAGAAAACGGAATAGAGTATTGGAGAATCAGGCATTTCCAGAGTTTCTGACGTTCTCATCAGACGGCAATTTTCTTGTGGCGCGGCTAGGAACACAGGTAACTCGGTGGCCGACAGGGGAAGTGGATACACGGCCGCAGGCATATCTGGTAGTTCTGGAGACAGCACGTGATGGGTTTCTCGTGTGCTTAGCAACGCCGGAAACGGTACAACGTGTACTGGTCGGAAACCCGCTGGCAGACGAAAATTACGTGTATGTGCCAACGGTAGAAATCGGAACACGAGCAGAATTTGCGCTAGACATTTATTCTCTGGCAGATGGAATGTTACTACGTCGTAACACGCTTTTCTCGGCATCATGGGAAGATATAAAGATAGAAAATGATACGGAAATGGTTTATCTCCCGATTCAGTGGACGGAAAGTGGAGATATTCTAATCGGTGGTTCCAATTCCGGTGTGGAGATGGTCTGGAAGCTGTAAATTTAGTGATTTTATACCCGATATACTATAAAATTACGTTTTTCCGTCATTCCACGTTACTGAAACGACGATTAAAAAGCCCACCACGTAAAAGGAAAAGAAAAAGGAACCTTCCCAACTCAGGGGACAAGAATATTCTATCTCCTGAAAGTTATCTGCTTACCGTACATTTCATGCTGAAACAGAAAATATTTTGAAAAAAATCGTGAGTGTGGTCTTGTATTTCAGGCAGAATCTGGTATAATGATCTTATGTGTCGTCTTTTAGAAAATTGAAGGATACCATGCTCAATCACGTGAAAACGAGAGAGGCGGTTCCACAATTTATTCCCTACAGGAGAAAACTCTTATGACCCCCATTAACCTACTGGCAACCTACCTGTTTTCATTGGTTCTCGGACCGTGGAGTATTACGTTTAACGAGGAAAATGCGATGCTTACCCTTCAGAATACGGAACAGAATGTAACCGTAGAAGGAACGCTGACCTTCCAGCAGGGCGAAAATCAGTGGAAAATCGTGAAACCACGCGACGCAGTCCCTCAGCGTCTAGGAATTACGGATAATAACAATGAAATTCAGGGTTACATCTCGTTTCAGCAGAATGGAAGTCGGCTGGAAATGCTCGTGTCACACCGAACGCGGCAGTTTTATGCTGGTGAGTTGAAGTTCGACGGGAATATCAAGTTCCGGGATGTCAGTTTCGCGTGTAAGACGCAAGCGTCGACGACAGAACGTGTTCTGTTCCTTGCCGCAGGGCAGGGCGACTCTTTACTGAATGATACGTTATTCGCACCGGAAGAAGACCTCGCGCTCCAGATGGAGTCCGCATGTCTGAATCTTACGTCGAAAGAGGGCGGAAATTACGGTTTCCACATGTCTGGGCGTATCGAGGAAACCGCGGAAGCGACGTTTATTTTCGACTTGGAGAAGCACTACCTCCAGTCGCGGTATATTCCATATTACTCGCCGATTAACCGGAAACGGGCGCCAAAAGCTCCGACGGGCTGGATGTCATGGAATCTTTACTTCGATAAAGCGACTGCCGAGGATAATCTTGCCGAAGCGCGGATTGGGAAGAAGTACCTCCAGCCGTTCGGAATGGAATTCTGGCACATTGAGTCGTGGCAGGGAAACTCTGACCAGTTACCGGTCTCGAATTTCTATAATCTGAATCTGGAAGTGAATGAGAAACAGTTCCCGAAAGGAATGAAACAGTTGGCGGATGATATTCGTGCTCTGGGATTCCGACCGGGGCTGTGGACTGCACCGTTCGGGACGGGAAATGATGCGTTTTATGCCGAGCATAAGGACTGGTTCCTGCATGATAAGGACGGAAATCCGATGCGGACGTGGAACGGAAAATACACGATTGATCCGTCGAATGATGAGGTAATCGACCATCTGCGTAAGATACATAAAATCGCCGCGGAAGAGTGGGGATATGAGTACTTTAAAATTGACGGCATGTCGGGCGCGAATGGCGGTTACTGTGCTCACTTCTTCGAGCGTCCGTACGTGCGTGAAGCGATGAAGAATCCGGCATGTCCCGACCCATTCGAGCGGTGTGTGAGAGCGTTCCGTGAGGGAATCGGTGAAGACCGGGTCTTTAACGCATGTCAGGGGCATTTCTGTGGTCCGGAACCGAAATACGCGGACTGTGGGAGAATCGGCGCGGACATCGTGCACCCGAATCAGCCGGTGAAGTGGGGGAATCTCCAGAATCAGGCGGGACGGACACATAATCAGATTTTCGCGCATAATATCGTCTTTTATGCCGACCCGGATACATTACTGGTGAGTGACGCGCTGACGCTGGAGGAAGCGAGACTGAGCACCGTCGTGGTGTCTCTTCCTGGACAGATGATGTTCGCAGGCGACAAGCTGGCGGAGTTACCGATGGAGAGAATGCGACTGTTACAGCAGGCATTACCCCCGGTCGCGGACATTCACCCGGTGAATCTCTATCCATTCTTTCATCTTCTGCCGGTGTGGGACCTGAAAGTGAAGCGTGACTGGGAATCTTATGACGTCATCGCGCTCTTTAACTGGGCAGACGAGGAAACGGAAATTGGTTTCGATTTTTCGGAAGTCGGTCTCGACGGACAGCAAGATTACGTGATGTATGAATTCTGGACGAATCAGTATGTCGGAAAGGTGAACGGGGGTTACTCGTGCAAGATTCCGGCTCATGCCGTGCGTCTTTACGCAGTTCATAAGGCGGTAAACCACCCACAGTTTCTCTCGAGCGACCGTCACGTAACGCAGGGAGCGGTGGACGTAAAAGCGATAAACTGGACAGAAGAGGGAACGCTGACAGGGACGGTGGAACTGGTAGCAGGATTCCCGACGACGTTCCGATTTACGATTCCTGAAGGTGTGGAATTTCAGACCGCCACGGTGAATGCTGACGGAATGAGCGCGAAAGATGTGAAAGTCTCGACGACCTTGGAAGCGAATAACCGGATTCTCGCGGTGAAACTGGAATGTGCCGAGAAGAAGGACGTGAAGCTGACGGTGAAGTTTAAGTAGTGTATTTTTAGAATTTTCCTTCCTTTCCCACCTGCCATATTGGCAAGAAAGTGAGTTATCATGAACCGACGTAATTTTAACCGAAATCTGGCGGCGTCTACGATGTTCGGACTGGCAGCCTTACAGACAGGGACATCTCATGCTCGGATTATCGGCGCGAACGATCGTATTCGGTGTGGCTTCATCGGAATCGCAAATCGTGGAGGTCAGCTTCTGACGGCGTTTAAAGCGAATCCTGATGACATGGAAGTCGCTGGTCTGTGTGATATAGACTCTGCGACGCTGGCGCGTGTACATGAGGCACATGATAAGAAACCGGTAGCGGTGAAGGATTTCCGGGAGTTGCTCTCACGGCAGGACATCGATACGGTAGTTCTCGCCACGCCGGACCACTGGCACGCGTATCAGACGGTAGAAGCGTGTAAGGCAGGGAAGGATGTGTACGTCGAGAAACCGATGTGCACGACGGTTCATGAGGGACGTGTAATGGTGGACGCTGCGCGGAAGTATAAGCGCGTGGTTCAGGTAGGGACACACCGTCGGAGCGCGCCGCACTATCAGGAACTGGCGGAAAAAGGGGCGGATAATCTCGTTGGTTTCGTCACAATGGTCCGGACGTTTCGGCTCTCGAACATGATGCCAGGAGGAATTGGCCGATGTAAGCCTACGGTGGCACCGGAGAATCTTGACTGGGATTTATGGGTGGGACCGCGACCGACGCAGGAGTATCAGGAAAATATCGCGCCGTATAAATTCCGCTGGTGGGACGGTTATTCCACGCAAGTCGGGAACTGGGGCGTGCATTATCTCGACGCGGCGCGTTGGATTCTGCATGAAGACGCACCGGAAAGCGTCTGCGCGATGGGTGGAAAGTTCGCGGTAGATGATGACAGAACGATTCCGGATACGATGATATGTGTGTTTCAGTTTAAGTCGGGAAGATTGCTGACGTTCACGCAGGGGGAGGCATGTGGAAATCCAATGATGGCGACCGACGCAAATTACCGACCGCTGGGGGAATTCGAGATGCGTGGCATAAATGGAACGATGTACATCAGTGACCGAAACGCGCGGATTTACCCGGAACGTGGCGGACAGTTCGGCGAGCCAGGCCCGAGAATGAACGCGGTCGAATTTCCCGGTACGAAACTGGGTGAAACGGAACGGCTACACGCACTGAACTTCCTGAACTGTATTCGTACGCGTGAAAACCCCAACGCCGACGTGGAAATCGGTCACAAGTCGGTCATTTTCAGTCATCTGGCGAATATCTCGTATGCGGTGAAAGAGCGTCTTGAGTGGGATGCTGTGAATGAACGGTTCCTAAATAGTGAGGCGGCCAACTCGCTATTACACTATGAATACCGTGCCCCATGGAAGTTGGAACTGTAAGAAACGGCTCTCATGATGATAATCAGAAATCCGTGTTCCAAAAAACAACTACAGGCAACACGACATGACAAGTAACAAGTTCCTCCTGAAAGGGTGGAATCTTACATCGAGTGTTTAGGTTCACATCATATAAACATTCGTGAGGGAGGGAACATTTTTGTAAAATTGTTCCCCCCTCACACTCCCCCTCAAAAAAACTTTTAATCGCAATCTTCGATTGCTTGCTTCTTGTACATTTATTTTTTGTCCTTATTTTGATGAGGCGTGTAAATGAGAGCGTGTATTCAGCGTGTAACTTCCGCCAGCGTGAAGGTCCATGGGGAGATTGTCGGGAAAATAGGAGGCGGAATCCTCGTGCTTCTCGGCGTGTCGGCGACGGATACGGAAGCGGATTTATATGCAGTGGCGGATAAAATGGCGGGGTTGCGGATTTTTGAGGACACGGACGAGAAAATGAATCTGTCGCTGGCGGACGTCGGTGGAGAAATCCTCGTGGTAAGCCAATTCACGCTCTACGCGGACTGTCGGAAAGGGCGACGACCGAGCTTCACCGACGCAGCGGCACCGGAAAAAGCGAATCAATTTTATGAGATTTTCGTCGATTATTTACGGAATAAAGGTTTTCATGTCGAGACGGGACAGTTTCGCGCGATGATGGAAGTGTCTCTCGTGAATGACGGTCCTGTGACGATATGGCTGGATAGTCAGGAACTGGTGAAAAAATGAGTCCATGCGATTATTTTGATTTGGCGGTTGTGGCTTTCATTCTGAACGGCGCTTTTATGGGGCTGTGTTGGGGATTCGTCTCGACGTTGACGAAACTTCTCGCGCCGATGGTCGGTTTCTGGGCGGCGTACCGGTGGCGGGCGGGAGTGATTGAGGCTTTCAGGCTGGACGCTTCTCCGATGATGGAGTTTTTTGTTTCTGGAATCATTTTCGCTCTGATTTCTATGGTGGTTTATGTCCTGATGAACCGACTGGAACGGTTTCTGGAAAAACATCATCTCCGTGGCTGGAACCGGATGCTAGGTTTCGGTTTTGGGGCGATTCTGGCGGTTTTATTCTGCTGGATTTTAGCGTGGGGACTGACTAATTTTCCGCAGACGCGTATGGCCGTCACGCAGTCACGGAGCGCGAAATATCTCGTGAAACTCGCAGAGTTCGGAATGACCAGCATACCACCTACCCTCCCGGAAGAGGGGGAGACGCCGACCGTGAGTCTGGCGAAAATTCCGGAAGAATTTATTAGCCGTGTGCAGGAAGATGAGGCAATGATTGCCACAAATCCAGAGGCGGTCCCAGATACGCTCCCGGAAGATGAAAACGCTCAAATTCGTAATCTTTTAGACGCACTTGACCTCCATATTTCCGGGCTGTTACCGACGGACGGGGAGAATGGAATACAAAATAATATGGAAAATACAGAATAAAACAGAAACGGAAAATCGTCTGTGACCGTGTATTTTAAATCCCACCTTAAGAAAGAAAGTGAAATCATGAAGAGAATGATATATTTCTTGTGTTTGGTTCCCGCCTTGTTCCTGAGTACGCTCTTGACAACGACGCTTTTCGCGGTGGAAACGGCGAAAACAGTGGAGACGGCTTGGGATACGCATGTGGCGAAAATCCGTGCGACGGACGGTTTAGTGGCTTATTTTACGGGAGATGATTTCCGTGAAAATGGTGACTTGTCCGCGACGACGATGACGCTCCGAGGAAAAACGCCGTGGGAAAAGTCGGTGACAGAGAACGGGATTTCTTATGTTTCGCTGGACGATTCTACTCTGGAAACGTTGCCGATTCCGATGTTTAGCGCAACGGACGCGGACGGTGAGCCGGTATGTAAGGCGTTTTCCGTGGAAGTTCGGTTTCGGTCTTTCGGTCAGGGAACGCAACTCGGTGGAAATAACGCTCAGAACGGCATGATTTTCTGCCAGAGCGACGGGTACTGGAGCGGTCTGCGCGTGGTCTGCGATTCGGCGACAGGTGCGTTGAGTCTGAATATCGGAAAGCGTCCGTCATGTGTCTCGACAGGTCGGTTCAGCCCGTATTTCCGTGTGTATGACGGAAATTGGCATCACCTCTGCGCGACGTGGAACGGAACGAAAATGGGGCTTTATCTGGACGGTATCCTGATTGGGAGCGGGACGTGGGAAGGTGCCTTCACGCCACAGGAACAGCCATTCCGTGTCGGTTTCGGTAACGCGGGTGTTGGTTCCCTGAAAATGGATGTCTGTGAATGTGCCGTCTTTTCTCGTGCGCTGTCGCCGACGGAAATTTTCGGTCATGCGCTGAATGTGGAAGGAAAACTGACGAAAAAGCAGAAGAAAACACTCTCTGAAACGCTTGCGGAGATGGAAACTTTAGCCGAAAATCAGAAATGGGCGGATTATCAGGTTGCGCTCGAAAAACTGTCGGCACTTTTCCCGGCTGGTAAAAGTGAGACGAATTCCGTGCTAGCTACTCCGGCGACATTCCTGAGACGGCTTTCTGTTCCGGTTCTGCTGGCGTGCGGGAAGGTGACGCAGGCGCGTGGGAAGACAGAGGAAATGTTACAGGACGAAACGCTCCCGATTTCGTGGCGAGCGGCACTGGCGAAAAGTGTTTTGCCGAGTGAAAAAGTCCGGGTTTCGGAGGCTCTTTCACCGAAAACCGTCGTGATTCTTGAGGGAATGATGAAGGATGGCGTTCTGGAACTGTCGGCACGGCAGAATTTCACGTTCCGAGAATCGAAAATGGTCGAAAAACTCGCACGGTCGGCGGGGGATAAAGAAGTGTGTCTCGCGTGTGCACGGGAATTCGAGAAACTGGCGGAAATGCTGGAAAAGGACGCGGAAGCCACTGCGGAAATCTTTACTGGAAACTATGCGGAGCGTGACCGGATGGCGAAAATCGCGGAATTACGGTACCGTCAGGGAGTTGCGCTGATTCAGGCGGGAAAAGTATCGGAGGCGGAAGCCGTTCTGCGTCCTGTGGTGGAGAAAATGGCGGCGGCGCGTGAGTTGCTCGCACGTGTGAGTTATAAGAAGAATGGAAACCGTAAACTGAACGTGACAACGCGGAAAAAGACGGTTCCGGAGTTTGTTTTACCGGAGAATCACGTTTTCGGAATGGAACTAAACGTTTCGACATGGGACGAGTTGACCAGTGTGCGAGATAAAATCCGCGCGTATCGACAGGCGCATGACGGGATGTTGCCAACGGGGGGCGTGAAGGTGACGATTCTGCCGGGGATTTACCGCGTGACGGGGACTTTCCGGCTGGAAGCACAGGACGCGGGGACAGAGGAAACGCCGATTCTGTATACCGTGAGTGACCCGGAAAAAACGTGTTTTACGGGTGGTCTGGACGTGACGGATTATGCGGTTTCGCTCACGGAGAATGACCCGGCGTGGATGCGGTTTACCAAAAAAGCGAGACGGAATATCTACGCGGTGAAACTGGATAAAGTGCCCGGTTTCGCGGAGTGTCTCGCGACGATGGCGGACGGAAAAATACCGGCGGTGGGAAATCGCGGAGGCGGAAGCGGTCCGGACGCGGCGGCGTGGGTTCAGCTTTACGCTACGACAGCCGAAAACGCCGAGAATCTACACACGGGACATCATGCGGAATTACTGACGCTCGCGCGGTATCCGAATGACGGTTTTCTCACCACGAAAAAGGTCATTCAGGGACTCCATCAGTCTGAGGGACAGTGGGCACCAGCGATTTTCACGATTCATGAAACGGACGGGGATTCAGAAAGACAGCTGACGGAAAAACGTCTCGCACACTGGAAAAATGCGAAAGACGCGTGGCTTTTCGGAAGCTGGACGGCGCTGTGGACGCAGTCGATGATGACGCTTAAGGACGTGGACCTTACGCAGAAAACGTTCCATGCAGGTTCCGGGAATGTCCGGGAAAACCATCCGTTTTTCGTCCTGAACGTGCTGGAGGAACTCGACGCGCCGGGTGAGTGGTATCTCGACCGTGAAAGCGGGACGGTTTACTTCTGGAAGGGTGACTTAACGCCGAAAAATGCGCGTTTCTGTCTCTCGTTGTATGACCAGGCGTTTATCGAGATGGACCGGGCGGACTGGACGATTTTTGAGGGACTGACTCTCGAATTAGGCTCTCGGTGTGCAGCCAAAATTCTGAACGGTTATCGAAATCAGCTCGTGAACTGCACGATTCGGAATTTCGGCACGTGGGGCGTCGTTCTGAACGGACGTGAAAGCGGACTTTACGCCTGTACCCTCCAGAATTTTGGTGGCGGCGGTGTTCAGATGCACGGCGGGAAAACGACACCAGAAGGTTCTCAACCGGCAGGACTTTACGCGGAAAATACGGAAATTGACGGCTTCTCGCTCATCGACTTGGCGTACACTCCGGCGTTTCACATGGACGGAACGGGAAATCGCGTGACGAACTGCAAGTTGCACAACTCGCCGCATCACGTTTTCCGTGTGGAGGGAATGGAACACACAATCGAGTTCTGTGAAGTTTACGATGCGGTTTATCAGGGGGACGATCAGGGCGCAATCGACATGTGGGGGAATCCGGCTCTGCGTGGTCACGTATTCCGAAACAACTACTGGCACCATATCGGAACCGGCTGTTTACGGACGCCATACCGTCAGGAGGCTCCGAGCATGACCGACGCTCAGCGTGTGGGACGTGCGAAAAAACTCGCGAACTCTTTCGCAGCGCAACTCTGTGGGCAGGGCGGAATCCGGTTAGACGACGCGATTTCTCGGGTTCTGATTACTGGTAACGTCTTTCAGGAATGCTCCAGTCACGTTTTCGGGTGCGTTCAGATTCACGGTGGGAAGGATAATTTAATCGATAATAACCTCTTTATCGGGAGCGTTGGGTGTATCTCGCTCTCGCCGTGGTCACAGGATCGATGGCTGGACGAAATCTCGAATAAATGGCGTCCGTACATGGAGCGCGTGACGGGAATTAAGGAGTTTAACGAGAAGGGAATGTGTCCGCTGATGGAGAAGTATCCCGACTTGGCGACGATTCCTGAGAATCCGAATCGGAACTATTTCACGCGGAATCTGGTTCTGGACTGCGAGGCGTTTTTCCTTCGTGATACAGGCGTGAATGAGATTTTCGCTAACACGATGCTCAGCGCGAAAGTGAATGACTTCTGTCCGGAACCTGACCGGGAAAAGGATGGATTTTTGCGTTTCACCGTGCCGGATAATTCCCCGCTTTTCGACGCGCTGGGAATGGAGCCGATACGGATGAGCGAAATGGGACTTTATCCTGACGGTCGGTACAGATAATGAGCGGCCTGTTTAACAGATGAGGAAGAAGAACATGTGCCTGATTTTCACTTAAAATTTCAGGGGAGAGTGGCCCTTCCGGTAATCATTTCCGTAATATGAAACGACGGAAAAACGGAATTTTATAGTGTATCGGTATAAAATTTTCTGCCGAACATGATGAGAGGAGAATGTTAGGGACGGAAACGGAACCTATGAAACCTCCTTTCCTCGTGGAATCTGGGAAATTTAAGATGATAAATAGAAAGGAACCTTTTATGAAAAAATTATCCATGACGTTATTACTTTTAGTCAGTTTATGTGGTACAGTGACCGCTCAGGAGTCTTTCTGGCATGTTCCCGTGCCGGATGATGAACAGCATAAGCCGATCGAGACTCCATTCACGCTGACGGACTATCATATTCATATTCGGGGTGGAATGACGACACGCCGAGCGATTGAGCGTCAGAAGATGACGGGGATTCTTTCCGGAGTTATCGAGAATTCCGGTCGGGAATGGCCGCTTTATAATGACGTGACGTTACAGGAGTTTATTTTCCATCAGCGTCAGATTATGGACCAGGAAGGGGTTTGGATTCCAGTTGGAATGCAGGTTAATGACCGCGACTGGTATAAATATTTCAGTCCGGAGACGCTTGAGATGCTTGACTATGTGATTTCCGACACGATGGTCATGAATGACGAGACTGGCACGCCGATACGATTGTGGGAGACGAGTAAATATGTCATCACGGATGAAGAAGCGTGGATGGAACGGTATTTCCAGCACACGATGCAGGTTCTAGATGAGCCGATTACGATTCTGGCGAATCCGACGTACCTTCCAGAGCCACTTGCGTCGCGTTATGATCATTTTTGGACGGAAGAGCGTATGAAAGCGGTTATTAACCGAGCTGTGAAAAATGGTGTTGCACTGGAAATTCAGGCAAAATCAGCGTTTCCGAGTGAAAAATTTATCCGTTTGGCGAAAGAAGCTGGCGCGAAATTCTCTGTTGGCACGAACAATTTCGGACAGGAACCGTTCTCACTCGACCGATGGTTTAAGACGATTGAGAAATTCGGTCTGGAAGAGAGTGACTTCATTGTTATTCGTGGAAGAAAAACGCCCAAATAAATAAAATAGAGAAACTCTCTATGATCTAATGGTTACTTAATCATTTTTAAAAGGAGAATGGGGGGAAACATTTTTTTCAAAAATGTTTCCCACGGAGTTTCCCACG
>JAUNAI010000097.1 GCA_030527705.1 Planctomycetia bacterium
GCGTCCAAGCAACCAATACCGACTCCGCCCCCGTCGCCGTCACGCGGTCAAGGGTTGGGGTAGCGAGCGTGGCTTTGGCGGTACGAACATAAGCATTTTCGTCTCTTGAACAAATCGTGCCGTTTTCAGTTACCGTGGCTGCCTGAACCGTGAGTTTATAAAGTGTTTTCGCCGTCGCGCCCGTGAAGATGAGTTGACCATCGACATACTTCACCGCTATGGTTCCCAACGCAACTTCCGTACCGTCAAGCATGACAATTGCGGAGTTCTTGCCGTTCGTGACCCGTAACGCATTCGCGTCAGCATCCAGTTCGTAAACATTCAGCGTGAAACTGTCCGCTTTCGTGCTTGCCGTCTTGACCTTAACGGATTCCAGCAAGTTCGCACTTGTTTCTGCAATCAACACGCCGTCGGCCAAAACACGGATTTCGTAATCCTTACCTTTGAGACTGGAATAAGTCGAGGCTCTGAAGGTGAAGTCGGTATCGTTGCCAGCGAGTTTTTCCGTTTTCCACTTTTTGTCACCTTCCTGACGGTACTGAACGACATACTCCTTCGTCCCCTCCACAGCATCCCATGTGACAAGAACATTCTTGCCGTCATCGGTGGAAACGGTAATCGAAGGAGCTTCTGTAACCGTTAAAATGAATGCTTCGGACTGTGTTCCATTCGCGTCGACCTTGATGGAGTACTCACCTGCAGTAAGTGCGTTGATGAGAACCAGTTTTCCATTCTGGACCGTGAAATCATTGGAAACCTGATCGTTGACGTAAACCGTGTAGACCGGGTTCTGAATGTCTTCAATCGTAACAGAAGCGATTTCTTTATTGGTATCCTTGTCCATCACCGTTGTGACAGTCGGAGTAACCGTGACGACCGGGATGGCTTCCACTACCGCCAGTGTGAAGGTTTCGGACTGTGTTCCATTCGCTGACACAATGATAGAGTACTCACCGACGGTAAGCGTGTTGACAACGACCAATTTATCGTTCTGAAGAACAATATCGTTGGAAGCCACTTCGTTAACTGAGACGGAGTAGGTCGGGTTTTCAATGTTTGTTGTCACGGTTGCGAGTACTTTATTAAGTTCATAATCCTTAATCGTCGCGACTTTATCGGTGAGTGTAATGACAGGCGTCGCCACATTCAGAGTGAAGGCGGCGGATTGCGTGCCATCTACATCGACATAAATAGAATATTCACCCGCTTTGAGCGCATTGACGATGACTAATTTATCATTGCCGACGGTGATGTCACTGGAAACCTGGCCGTTCACGTACACGTTATATTTCGCATTTTCGATGTTCGTCGTAACGGTTGCGATTTCTCTGTTGGTTTCGTTATCCATCACGTTCGTGACCGACGGAGTAAGCGTGACGATCGGCGTAATGGTCACATTCAGGTTGAATTCCGAAGAAATCTTGCCATTTACGTCAACTTTGATAACGTAATTACCCACGGCAAGCGCGTTGATGATGACCACTTTTCCGTCCTTGACCGTAATGTCATTGGTTTCTGTGTCATTCGCATAAACCGTGTAGGTCGGATTCTTGATGTTCGTCGTGACGGTTGCGATTTCCTTGTTGGTTTCGCTGTCCATGACTTCCTTGACCGACGGAGTGAGCGTGATGGTCGGCGCAATAACAGTCAGGTTGAGTATCGCAGACTGCGTTCCGTCCGCTTCAACCATGATGGAATACGTGTCCGCCACAAGCGTGTCGACGAGGACCAGTTTTCCATTCTGAACCGCCAATTTGTCGGAAATCTGGCCGTTCACGTACACTTTATATTCTGCAACATTTTCGATGTTCGTCGTGACGGTTGCGATTTCCATGTTCATGTCGTAGTTCATGATCTCCGTGACAGACTGAACCACCGTGACGACCGGCACTTCATTGACCGTCAGCGTGAAGGTTTCAGACTTCGTTCCGTTCACATCGACATAGACGGAGTATTCACCAGCCGTCAACGCGTTGACGATGACGAGTTTGCCATTCTGAACGGTAATGTCGTTAGAAATCTGGCCATTCACGTAGACGTTATATTTCGCATCTTCGATATTCGTCGTAACGGACGCGATTTCCTTCGTTTCGCTGTCCAGAACCGTCGTGACCGTGTCGGAAAGCGTGACGACCGGCGTGGGTGAGGCTTCATTGAGTGTTAAACTTTCAAGATTTACTTTATCCCACGCGCGATTACCTGACTGATGGATTGCAAACGACATACTTCCTTCAGATAAATCGAACGTTATCTCATCGGAACTGTTAGCCGTCATTTCAACGTAGCCCAATCGTACCCACTTGCCGACGCCTTGATTGCCCGTCAACGTTCCGCCGCCAAAATTGTCGATTACCCCAGCTCCAATCGTTCCAGACAAAAGAGTGGAATATAGATTTCCATGATACAATTCGTCTGCCGTAACTTTCGTATTATCGAAATTAATGTCAACAGAGCCACCTGAAACTCCCTTTTGTAATTCGCTCACATCCTGAACCCAGACTTCAAGATAGAACTTATCGCCAGCCTGAACGGTTTTTAATGAGTTGGGAACATTGTTGTTCGTATCGGAAGAAGTCGGTGTCGAAACGGCTGTCAACTGAACATCGATCTCAAACTCGGAAGCGGCGGCGACTGGTGCCACTATTGGAGCCGAAGTAGTTGGACTTAAGGCAACGCCCGTTTCAGAGGCGACGGAAAGGAGGTTGACCGACGCGATATTCGGGTAAACAATCTCGGCGTCGTCAGCACTCTTGCCAAACGCTCCTGCGAAGTATGAGAAGTCTCCGAAATCGATGAAACCAGATTGGTCGAAGTCGTATAAATGACCACATGCCGTCGCACCGTTTGGTCCGACAATTGTCGAATCGTCTGCATTCTTACCGAACGCTCCTGCAAAGTACGAGAAGTCGCCGAAATCAATGAAACCCGAGTCATCAATATCATATATACACGCTGACACAACTTCAATTGTTGCGCCGGTAAAGCCGATTTCATCCCAAGAAAGATTACCACTTGCAGATTGCGCAAACTGATACGTTCCGGCCGAAACGCCAAGCTCGGCAACGCCTTCCTCAACTGCCGTCATTTTGACGTATCCAAGACGTACCCACTCTGTTCTACCATAATCGCCGCTTAAAGTTCCTCCGCTGAAGTTTGAAACCTCGCCCGTACCGATAGTTCCACTAACTAAAGTATTATATGTATTCGAATGTATCAACGATTCAGCGTTCAACAGTGCCGGATCAAAACTAATATCCACTGAGCCTGCGCTAATACCCTTTGCCGTCGCATCCGTGTTCTTCATCCAGATTTCGACGTATACCGTTTCGCCCTTGCGAATTTCTGAAAGGCTTGTCGGAAGAACGTTGGCCATATCTGAACTTCCCGGAGCGTTAACGAAAACTGCATTCACGTTAATTTCTATTTCTGAACCAACTACGTTCAGTGTGAAAGTGTTGGATTTCGTGCCGTTTGCGCTGACATAAATCGAATAGTTGCCTTCGGAAAGCGCGTTGACAAGAATCAATTTGCCATTCTGGACTTTAAAGTTACTGGAAGCAGAATTGTTGACGTATACGGTATATGTTGGATTGGTGATATTTTGGACCGTAACCGTTGCAATTTCCTTGTTGGTATCCGTGTCCTTCACGCTCGTGACCTGGTTGGAAAGCGTGACTGATGAAATAACAACTTCCCCTCTCTCGACGGTGATTTTATCAGTGTAGTCAACGCCGTTGCAGTTGAAGTTGCAGCTGATAACGGCGGACTCGACTCCATCTGCCAGCTGGAATTTAATTCCGGAAACCAGATTGTCTAAATTGAGATTGCTCCAAGAGGCTAAGTCACTGGGTTCCCACATGTAATAGCAACAACCATTAACGGTATTCTGGAGCGACGTTGAGAAATAGGTCGAGCCGTCTTCCACGAAAGTAACTTCAGATTCATTATAGAAGATTTCCAGCTCAAGTACCACCTGCTGGCCCGATAACGTCGGCGTGACGATGCCGGTGGATAAGGTGAATTCGCCATTCGCGTTGGCTTCCGTTGCGCTCAGATTGATACTCATTGTGGAGTTGGCGGCAGTCGGTTCAAGAACCGTGCTCAATTCTCCAAACGAAACAGAGCTATCAGTTGGAAGTTCATTTGAGATATAAGCGGTCTCGAATGGGGCGTTGTTGTCTTGTGGTGCGGAAGCTGGTGAAACGCTGAGCATCTGACGCGTTTCTAGAGTCTCTAGTCTTAGAATTGATTGTGTTTTGTGTGTGTGTGTGTGTGTGTGTTCATGATTGTTTTCCTTTGATTTTTTTGAATTATGCGTACCTAACTCGAAGGTGTTATGGATTGATAACGATTACGTACTTACAAGTTAGTATTATATAGTATAACAGCATGTTTGGAGATGTCAAGTATTTTTTGTGTGAATTTGGGAAAATTGTTTAAAAAAGATAGAAATATTTTTTCTGCCATTTAAAAAGTTAGTGTGTTTTCTATTTTTAATTTAAAAAAACGTCAGAAATTTGTTTAAAATCAAGGATTGGAAGGAAGGAGGATATGAATGAATTATAAGTAGAGATTATGTGAGAAATAAATAAGAAATGGAAGTTTGAAATGAGGAAGGTGGGAAATGATAGATGAGGGAAATGAAAAAAACGCCTAAGTTTTGTCTACGGACAAATTTTAGGCGTTGTGATTGTGACGATTGGCGGTATGTGTGGGAAATTGAGATTAGTTAAGTGTGGAGGCCGTTTTTTCCGCGTTTTTTAACATTTCTTCGTTGCCGTTGTCCCAGTATTGCTTTAATTGGTCAATCGTGAGACGAAGCTGTTTTAACGTGGTCGCGTAATGATAAAATGTGGCGATAAAATAAAAAAGTAACGTGAAACTCATAACCACATACGAGGAAGAAGCTCCCTCGGAAAAAAATAACGGCATCAATGTGGTTAAAAGAATAGCAAGTATCGTGTAAAATATGTACCGATTGACCTTTTTCCAGGATTGGAGCGCCACGCTGTCGCCGAGAAGGAAAGCAAGTCGGCGAATGTAGGAAAGCCAGTACTGCCACGCTAAAAGGAGCATAAGCGGTCCCAGTGATGGAATAAATCCAGCAAGGAGAAACGCGCCGAACCAGATGAGAGCATAATTGCTACATTTCGGTATGACGGAATTTGGACAGCGTGTGGCCATGATGGTGCCGATGAAGTTGGCCAGCAGGCCTCCAAGAGTGAGGATGCTGATAAGGGAACTAATCGGCATGAGCTGTTTTATGGGTAATTCGTCCTGAAGGAGTTTATGTTGCTCGGTTGGC
Organism: Planctomycetia bacterium; assembly: GCA_030527705.1. Taxonomy (GTDB): domain Bacteria; phylum Planctomycetota; class Planctomycetia; order Pirellulales; family Thermoguttaceae; genus RGIG3701. The sequence continues at coordinate 5,306 of JAUNAI010000097.1, forward strand.
GTGAGTTTTTGAATGGCCTCGAGGCGCTCGGGTGTGATGTTTTGGATGAAATTTTGGAATTCGGGTGAATAGTTGATCAGCCAGAAAGCAGTTCCGAAAAGGAGAAGCGTGACGACGACAAGGACGAAATCGGAGAGCACCAGCAGGCGAAAACCGGTTGCGGTGTGGTGTAAGTCGTATGGGTTACAGGGAAAGGAAAGGCAGTATTTTCCATAATCCCGGATAATTGGGGCGTTTTCAGGAAAAGGATTCCATTTTGGTGGAAATGGCGACTGGCTCATGAAGAATGACTCCTTAATCGGTAAAAAATAATGAATAACTAGTATATATTATAGGGGATTTTGGCTAAAAGTCAAATATTAACGCTTGAAAAAGTGGAAAAAAATGGAAAAATTGCAAAAAAAATTTCCTCCCCCCCTGTGAAAAGTCTGAAAATTGGTTATAATGGGTGATTATTAGTGTTATTCATAGTGAACACTTACGAGAGTCGTGAGTGTTACAGGGTTCAGATTTAACAGGAGAATTGCCGTGGGAACCAAGGTTTCGGGAAAAGGGCGTCGCAAGATTGGTCGTAAAAAGAGAAAAATGCGTTCGAGAATTCGCCATCGTAAATAATTATGCGTTCGGCCGATCGGGCTGACGCGGTAGCTTGGGAGTTCCGTTGGGTAACTCCACGCAGTTAATTTTTCCGATTCAGTTTGAGACTGAGGAAATTCCTGGATTTTCCTGGTGTTATGTTTTCCGTGGGAATCCTGACTGTTTAGTTAAAATCCAGTGTGAATGTTGCACTGGATTTTTTTGTATACCAATTTTACGGTATAAGAGGTCCGTTATGACACCGCATCCCAGTTTGGTTAGTGTTCAGCACCAGAAAAAAAGAATCCAGATTATTGGAGCGCGCGCACATAACCTGAAAAATGTAAATGTCGATATTCCGCGAAACCGACTCGTTGTGATTACAGGACCGAGTGGGTCGGGGAAGAGTTCACTTGCATTCGACACGCTGTATGCGGAAGGACAGCGTCAGTATATTGAAAGTCTGTCTGTTTACTCGCGTCAGTTTTTTCATCAGATGGAACGTCCGGATGTGGATCGGATTGAGGGACTGCAGCCGACGATTTCAATTGACCAGCATTCCGGGATTAATAATCCGCGGAGTACCGTCGGAACGGTGACGGAGGTTTACGATTATCTGCGACTTCTTTACGCGCGTCTTGGGACGGCATCGTGTCCGAAATGTGGACGTCCGATTCGTCCGCAACTTCCGGAACAGATTCTGGATACGCTGATGGATTTTCCGGAAGGAACGCGGATGATGTTACTCGCGCCGATTGTACGGAAACGGAAGGGGAACTGTCTAGACGTTTTCGAGCTGATTCGGAAGGCAGGATATGTCCGCGTGCGCGTGGACGGCGTGATTATGGATCTGGATTCCGTGCCGGCGCAGGATATTCGGAAGCCACATACGGTGGAAGCGGTCGTGGACCGAGTCGTGGTGCGTGAGTCGGCACGTCCGCGACTGACGGAAAGTCTACAAGTTGCACTGCGTCACGGAAGTGGGCAGATTATCGCGACGATTGAGTATGCGACGCCCCAGGGAAATGTCTGGAAAGATAAAATTTTCAGCACGAAAAACGCCTGTCCGATCTGCGGAATCAAGTTCGACGCGCTCGAGCCACGAATGTTTAGTTTTAACAGTCCGTATGGTATCTGTACGACGTGTGAGGGGTTCGGTTATCTGGAGAAATTCGACCCAGAACAGATTATTACAGATCGGTCGCTCTCGCTTTCGACTGGGGCAGTCTCGGTCTGGAAGGACTTGCCGGAATCGAAATTGCGGGAGTATCGTCATCGGCTTTCCGCGTGTCTGGCGGTTCTGGGAATTCGGTGGAATACGCCATTCGACCGGCTGAGTGACGTCCAGTTCGACTTTCTGCTTTATGGGTCGGAGAGTGATCAGTTTGATCTGAATGAGTTTTTGAATACGGTTTCCAATCTGCGTGATGGGACATCGTCGCCGAGTATGGCGTTGCGGACCGCGTTGGCACAGGATTTTCTGAATACTGGGACAGATACGGTTGTCGACGGAAAATCGGACGGAAAGACGGACGGAAAAAATGGAACGAAATTTGACGGAAAAACGTCGGGAAATGTGAGCGATTCTCAGATTGCGCAACGTGAAAAAGCTGCGATGAAGGGTGCGTTTAAAGCGACTGCGATTCGGGGTGACGAGGATGATGGAGTGTCGGCGATTTCCGTGGCACAGTTCGTGGATGATGATTCGGAGGAGATTCCGTCGACAGTTCAGAAAACTGTCCGAAAAGTGACGGACAGTGGCGCGAAAAAGAATACGAAAAGCGTGAAAGACGGAAAAAACTCGAAAAGTGATAGAAACACTAAAAATACGGATGACGCGGAAAATGGATTGGATACGGAAGAGGATAACCACTCCGTTTTCAGCTATTCGGGGTGGAATGCCGGAGAAGAACGATGTGCGGAGGATTCTCTGGCGGGTGATTCGGTAATTGATCTGGGTGCAGATGTGAAATCGCTTGGAGATGGCGGTTCGTCGTGTCTTTCATTCAGTCTGGGAGGTATGTCGGATGTGACGTCGCGGACGTCGCTGTCGCTCATTTCACGGAAATTGCCGGCAATTGGTGAGAAAGTGGAAGGAATTTTTGATATTCTGATTGATGAGTATCAGAATGGAGGCTCTTCCGCGTTTCGGACGTTTATGGATTCATGTCGTGGTCGGCTGACGTGTCCGTCGTGTCATGGTGCCCGACTTCGGAAAGAAGCGCTGAATGTGCGGATTGGTGACCCGAAACGGAAGGATTTTTTGCGTCCACATACAATTCATGAATTGACGGCGCTGAGCATCCAGGACGCTCTGACGTTTTTCAAGAATCTAGAATTCCGTGAGGAGGACGAGTTGCCGATTGCGGAGCCGATTATCTCGCAGATTATTCCGCGACTGCGCTTTCTCACGCAAGTTGGGTTAAGTTACCTCACACTGGACCGGTCGGCGGATACGCTCTCTGGTGGGGAATTACAGCGTGTGCGACTTGCGGGTGGGCTGGGTTCTGGACTGATTGGTGTCTGTTACGTGCTGGATGAGCCGTCGATTGGGCTTCACCCACGTGATAATCAGCGGTTGATTGATACGCTCCGCGAGTTGCAACGGATGGATAATACGGTGCTGGTCGTGGAACATGACGACGCAATTATGCGGCAGGCAGACTGGATTATCGATGTAGGACCTGGGGCGGGTGCGCACGGCGGGAATATCGTGGCGGAAGGGACGCCGGAAAGTATTCAGAATCACCCGCGGTCACTGACTGGGAAATATCTGCGTGAACAACTGAAATATACACTCCGGCATAAGCGTCGGCCTGTGAATACGCGGACGCGATTCGTCACGATTGACCATGTGACGATGAATAATCTGCGTGATATTCGCGTGACGGTTCCGCTGAATCGTTTCGTCTGCGTGACGGGCGTGAGTGGATCCGGGAAAAGTACGCTGGTGAATGAAACGCTCGCGCCGGCGATTAGTCAGCGACTGGGGAGCATTTCTGCAAAACCTGGACCGTTCGGGACGTTACGGGGTGCGCATCGAATTGAGAAGGTCATTCTCGTGAATCAGGCGCCGATTGGACGCACTCCGAGAAGTAACCCGGCGACGTATCTGGGAATTTTTGACGAAATCCGGAAAGTTTATACCGAAACGCGTGAAGCGAAGCAGCGTGGTTATAAAATTGGACGATTCAGTTTTAACGTGCGTGGCGGACGGTGTGAGCAGTGTCAGGGACAGGGAATTCAGAAAATCGAGATGAATTTCTTGCCGAACATGTACGTTCAGTGTCCGGAATGTGAGGGAAAACGGTTTAACCGCCAGACGCTGGAGGTTCTGTATAAAGGGAAGTCGATTGCCGACGTGTTACAGATGAAAATTGAGGATGCGGCGGAGTTTTTCGAGAATTTCCCGGCGATTCGGCGTCCGCTGGACAGCCTGATTTCCGTGGGGCTGGGTTATCTGGAACTCGGACAGCCCTCTACGACACTTTCGGGCGGGGAAGCGCAACGAATTAAGTTGGCGGCTGAACTGGCGAGAACGTCGACGGGGAATACGCTTTATGTGCTGGACGAGCCGACGACAGGATTACATTTCGCGGATATTGAGCGACTTCTAAACGTGTTACACGACTTGGTGGACCGCGGGAATTCTGTCTGGGTGATTGAGCATAATCTGGATATTATCGCGTCGGCAGACTGGATTATCGACCTCGGCCCGGAAGGTGGCAGTGGCGGGGGGGAAATCGTAGCGGAAGGGACGCCGGAATCGGTCGCGCTGGATCCGGAAAGTCGGACGGGTGTGTTTTTAAAAGAATATCTGGGAATTAATTGAGTGGTTGGGGAAAAAAAGACTGAAAGTGTTAAGATAACAGAAAACGCAGAAACGTCGGAGGAGGCAGAAAAACTTGAAAAGCCTGATGTGTTGGGAACGCCTGAAATAGTGGGAGCGCCTGAAATGTCGGAAAAGACTAGAAAAGGTCGGAAAAAAGACCGAAAACGGTTCTGTCTTCTTGCGTGTGAGATTTTTCGGAATGAAGTGTTGCTCCTACTGGAGTCGGATTTTGCGCTGTCGGAGATGGTGGACGTTCGGTTTCTGCCGAAAGGACTTCATGATGTGGAAACTGGTGTACGACAAGCTGCGTTACGTGAAGCGATTCAGGACGCAGAAGCGGGAATTGTAAGAGAAACGGGAAACGCGGAAAACATAGAAAATGTAAAACATACAGAACGCGTAGGAAATGTTGAGTGTGTGGAAAATGTAGAAGGTTCTGGGACTGCTGGGATTTCATTCGGAGGATATGAGGCGATTCTTCTCGGCTATGGGCTGTGTAGCGGAGGAATTATTGGGCTTTCGACGCAGAAAACGCCGTTGGTTGTGCCTCGGGTTCATGATTGCGTCGCGCTTTTTTTCGGTAGTAGCGAGCGGTATGAGAAGTACTTTTTCAAGTATCCGGGAACCTATTTCCAGACGGCTGGGTGGCAGGAATTAGGTGAGGATATGTCGCAGTTTCTACCGGATTCCTTTCAGGCACAGTGTGGAGCAGGGGAGTCACTAGAAAGTTTTTGTGAAAAATATGGTCCGGAAAATGGTCCTTATCTGTGGCGTGAACTGGGGAATTTCCGGAAACATTATACGCGACTTGCGTTCCTGAAAACACGTGGGGAAATGGATGCGGAAGCGGAAAAAACGGCAAGGAAACAGGCTGAGGAATCCGGGTGGGAATTCGATTTGTTGCGGGGAGATTTATCGTTGCTTACGGACCTTCTGCGCGGGAATTGGGATACGGAACGGTTTCTCGTTCTGATGCCGGGGCAGAAAATCCGGGAATCATATCATTCAGGACTGATTCAGGTGGGATAATTGGGGCTAAAACGATTATTTCGGCAGTTGATGAGTGATGTTTTCTTCAGTTCCTGAAACTCCCCCTTGTATTTTCCTAAAATCGGAATATAATATACTTGACACACTGTAAAATTTCGCTTTTCCGTTGTTTCGCGTTGCAGAAACGACTGCCGGAAGGGCCACCTTTCCCTGAATATTAAAGTGGAATTAGTATAAAAGTCGCGGAAATTTTTTGTTGAATGATTAGCAGTGAAAGCCGAGTAAGATTATGGCAGATTCCAATTTAAGTTCCAATTCTAATTTGAATCAGTGGCAACAGTATATTAATAAGCCGAAACGTGGAGTGCCGGAGGGATTGTGGGTGAGCTGTCCGGGGTGCCAAGCGACGATTTTCCGGAAAGAAGTGGATGAAAATCAGGGAATTTGCCCGATGTGTGATTATCACTGGTCCATTCCAGCGCGGACGCGGATTGCGCAGCTTGTGGATGATGGAACGTTCGAGGAATGGGACGCTGACATGCACGCGACGGACTTTCTGAATTTTGTGGATAAAAAGTCGTATGCGGACCGACTAGTGGCGGAGCAGAAGCGGAATCAGCTGAAAGACGCGGTTATTACGGGAATTGGGATGATTCGTGCGCGACGCGTGGTTTTTGCGGTTACGGATAGTAATTTCATGATGGGGAGCATGGGAAGTGTCGTTGGCGAGAAACTCACGCGGGCGGTGGAGCGCGCGACGGAGAAAAATCTCCCGGTTATTATTGTCAGCGGGACGGGCGGCGGTGCGCGTATGCAGGAAGGAATCGTCTCGCTTATGCAGATGGCAAAAATCTCTGCGGCACTGGCGCGTCACGATTCGGCGGGCGGACTGTTTATTTCCGTGCTCACGAATCCGACGATGGGTGGCGTGGCGGCAAGTTTCGCGTCGCTGGGAGATGTGACTTTTGCCGAGCCGAAAGCGTTGATTGGGTTTGCGGGACCGAGAACGATTAAATCGACGGTGCAGCTGGAGTTACCGGATGGTTTCCAGACGAGTGAGTTCTTGCTGGAGCATGGGTATATTGACCGAATTATTCGCCGACCGGAGTTGAAGAGCGAGATCGCGCGCGCGATTGACTACTGCGGCAAGTAGAAAAAAGAAAAAAAAGAAACACAAGAAGCAAGCAGTCGAAGACTGCGATTAAAAGTTTTTTTGGAAGAGGGGCTGGGAGAGACCTATTTTGCAAAAATGGTCTCTCCCACGGGCGTCACGACATGACGGGTAGCAAGTTCCTCCCGGCAGGGTGGAATCTTGCGTAAAGCGTTTAGAAATACAACTTTTAAACATTCGTGAGATGGGAAACATTTTTGCAAAATGTTTCCCCCTCACACTCCCCCTTCAAAAAACTCTTAATCGTGACGAAGTCGCTTGTTTTTTATATGTAAAATTGGGAGAAATTGATGCTTTTTGACACGCACTGTCATCTGGATGATGAAGCATTTACGGAAGATGTTGCGACGGTTGTGAAACTGGCGCGGAATGTGGATGTGCGGTGGATGCTGACACAGGGGACGACCATTCACTCGTCGCTTGACTGTATCGAGCTGGCGGAACGTTTTCCGGAAGTGTATGCGGCGGTTGCGATTCACCCGAACTGTCTGATGAGAGAAATTCCGTATTTTGGGAACGATTCTGCGTTTTTTGAAATTTTTACGAAAATGGCTGAGGAGCCGAAAGTTCGCGCGATTGGTGAGACGGGCGTCGATCTGTACTGGGACGATACGCCGATTGAGATTCAGAAGAAATTTCTGGCTTTACACTATGAATTAAGCCGACGGACGGGGTTACCGGTCGTTGTGCATTGTCGAGACGCGGAAGATGTGTTTCTGGAAGTGACGCGCGAGGATTTCGAGAAAAATGGACCAACATCGGGCGTGATTCACTCGTTTAGTGGCGACACGACGTTTCTGGAAGCGTGTCTAGAACTTGGTTTTCACATCAGTTATTCCGGGTGCGTGACGTTTCAGAATAAGAAACTGGACACACTGCGTGAGACGGTTACACACGTTCCGGCGGAGAAAATACTGGTGGAGACGGATAGTCCGTACCTGACGCCGATGCCGTTCCGTGGGAAAGTGAAGCGGAATTCGCCAGAGATGGTCCAGCATACGGCTACGTTTCTGGCGGAACTGCGTGGTGAGGAGGTGGCAGAATTCTGTCGGCTTACGACACGGAATGCGGGGAAACTTTTCGGAATCCCAGCCGCGACGGAGGTGTAAAAGAAAGAAAAGTTCATTGGTGAAAAGGTAAAAAACGTTAAAGCGTTGGAAAATACGGAATGGAACCTTTATTTTTATGGAGGGAATCATTTACACATTGTATATTAAGGTTCATTGCCGAAACGCCAAGCTCCGTAGGAGTGTCATGTAATCGCCGTGAGTGTAAACCCACGGAATGCGTTTCGGCACCGCCCCCACCCCCCGATCTCCTCCCCACACCTTCGGTGTGAGAAGGGGATGAATTGTGTTTCGCCGTCCATTTACCGTCTATTTACCGTCCATT
>JAUNAI010000450.1 GCA_030527705.1 Planctomycetia bacterium
CGTTCCAGCTCCTCGAAATCCAGCGACGCGAGTGTCTCCCTGAAATCACGCATTTCCTGACAGATACCATTATAAAGCTGACTTAAAACTACTTCCCGCGCTTCCAGTTTCCAGCGTAACTGTTCTGGCGTAACCACTTCGAGCGTTACCGGTTGCGACCGTCCGACACGCCGTCCTGCCGTCTCTAAATCATTTCGGTCTTCTGCCGCTACAAAAATCTGAAACTGGTCCTTTTCCTGTAGTCCGAGCGTTGCTAAATCCAGTGCAGTCTCCTTTCCGTCCATCTCGAATTCAACTGGCGGAACGGTAGTTTCTTCCCATTCTACCAATTTCAGAAGCCCGTTCGGCTGAAATACTTCTGGGGCCGCCTGTGTCGTTTTCCCGCCATCTGAATCTTGAGCGTTTTTATTCTCTCCACTGTTTCCAGATTCTTTTTCTACTTCATTTCCAGCTTTTTGGGCAGCTTCCACTACGTCCGTTACTTCTACGGAAGCGTCTTGCGGAATTCGTTCCGTCTGCCAGATAAAACAGACATTTTTCAGGCCATAATCGTCCGTAACTTTCCCACGCATCGGAATCCGTGCGTTCGGTGTAATTGCGTCCCCGATTCCCCATGGATTTACTGCCACTGCCGGCACTGCGTCTTCCTCGAGTGCTAGAACCAGTTTCATTGGCGTGGGAGACTGAATTCCGTCCGTATCATGAAGTGTAAAAGAAAGCGTCGTATCCTCCGTGAAAATTCCCAGCGGAACGCAGATTTTCCGTGCATTTTCCGCCTCAGGTTTCACCGTTTGACTATTTTTTCCCGTTTCTGAATCGCGTTCCCCTTCTGACATTATTTCTACACGGACCAACGACTTATTCGCCTCTCCTAAAACCGTCACATTCGTACCTGCTGGAATCGCCTGAACAGTTCCTGGCTGAACTGTTTTCGGTGTCAGAGCTGTATATTTTGGATATTCCAGCCGTAACTCGACCGCAAGTGCTGGACTGTCAACCACTTCTACACGTAAATTCCGTGCTGATGCATCTCCCGCAGAAACATCAAAATCGAAAGACTTTAGCACTCCACGGAAAGTATATGAGAACTCCGCCCACTCACCCGACTCGGTAAAGGTCTCATTTTCACGCTCCATGGCGATTCGGTCACGGATTCCGTCTTCCGTTCGATACGAAAAATAGACTGTCCGCAACGCTTCACTCAGATGCCGTTCCGTATCTGTAATGCCTGCGCGAAGTCGAATGGTAACGTCACTTCCACTCGCAATTTTTAGTGTTCCAGATGCGAAAGCTGGGTCCATTTCTAGCTGGATTAACCGTGGCCACGGAGTTTCAGAAAGCTGTAAAAAACGACTCTGCCAGACCTGAAAATGTTTCGGATAATGGTATGCAAAACTGAAAATGGACGTCACCATTAGCAACGCACCAAACAGCCCGAAAATAAGCGGACGGAACCTAAAAAGCGGGCGAAAACGAAGATTTTTCAGCTCTGGCAATAGTTTTTCATGAACTTCCGTGAGTAAATTTTCACGGTCCATGACGATTTCTGCTTCAATTTCCGTTTTAGAAGGAGTTTCTGACTGATTTTTCCCTTTTTTTTCCGGTTCAACAAGTGTCAGAAGCGCGTCATTCAGCTGCGGAAATCGGCGTTCCAGCAGAATTGCAAGCGTATGATTCGGGATTTTTCGCGTGACTGGTAGAATGACCGAGCGAGTAAAATCTGTGATAAAAAACAGCGCGACCACCACTAGAAACAGTACTCGTACCCACGGTGTCGGCTCAAAAAATCGGTCTGCGAGCAACGAAATCCAGAAAAGCGTTCCAAGCCGAAACAGGCACAGACCAACTCCCTCCGACATAAGATAAAACCGGATTTTACGACGTAACCGATGAAATAGCCACTCAATTTCTGGGGGAAGTAATGAATTCATTTTAATTTTCGGGTGAACTTATAAAAAATCCAAAAACCAAATCAAGAACGCGTGAGAATTTTTCGACAGAATGTAAAAATCTGTCCCAAAATTCCATTTCCTATCTCTTCCGGGATATTTAATCCCTCTGGCAACGAAATATCCGGCATTTTTTCCGTGAAATCTTCTATCACATTTCCTATATTCTCATGGATATTTCCCAAATTAAGACTCTCCGCCATTCCCAGAACATTCTCACTAAGGCTTCCTGCATATTCCTGAATACTTTCCGTCGCCCCCTCTGTTACATTTCCAGTATATCCACCGATGTTTTCCGTCACATTACTCAGCATATTTTCCGTAAGTTCCTGAATATTTCCATTAAATATATTTTCGTCCATATTTCCCATGATACTTTCTTTATAATCATTCATGCTTTCCGTGACACTTCCCGTGACCGCGTCGGTGAAATTTTCTGTAACACTTTCCGTGACTGCGTCGGTGAAATT
>JAUNAI010000451.1:0-284 GCA_030527705.1 Planctomycetia bacterium
TGCTTCCTCAACCTCTGCTTCCTCAAGCATCTGCGACTCTTCAGAAATTAATTCCTCTTCTGGCTCAATTTCCTCTTCCAATTCCTCTTCCACAAAACCTTCAGATTCCACCCCAGAATCCAATTCATCGACGAATTCCTCTTCCTGAAATTCTTCTGGTTCAGAGATTTCCTCGACCTGTTCCGTTACGGGATTCAGAAATGTATCAGAACTTCCAAGTTGTAAGACTAGGAGTGTCGAGTCGTCATAGCGAATCTCACCCCCAGAACGCATTGCGTCCAGCT
>JAUNAI010000451.1:294-2418 GCA_030527705.1 Planctomycetia bacterium
GCGTGAGCGTCCAGAACAGATCCCACCGCGGATACGCTTGATCCTCGTAACACCGTAAAAGCCACTGGGAAACTGCGTCGGTTGCTAGAACAACTAAATCCCCTTCTTGTGCCAGAAAATCAATCGGCTGGAATGCCATCTGATTATCATGTCCTAAATCTTTACTTCCAATCACAATTGGTGGCTGGTCAAACGCACTCGAATTCGTGAGTGGAATCGCACGGTAAAGATCTGTTCCGGGAAAATTCTCGGAATCCGTCCGTCCAGGACGCACATGGAAGAGACAACTGTCTCCAATACAGTACCCTTTTACATGAAAACAGCGTCTTTCCGGCGTCGGCTCGCGAAGCATATTCCAGAATTTTGAGCCTTCTTTCGGCGGTGCAATTTCACGGATCTGGGTCCAGACCAGCGTCGAAAAAGCGCCGGCAGCAAGTTTTGGACGTTGAAACCAAGCTAAATTGGTTGTGTCGATTCCCTGCTCCCACTCTGCACGAAGTTGAGATAACCAGGCGGAAAACGCACTGGTATCAGTCGGGTCAGGGGTTTCTCGTACGATGTGCTTCGTTAGGAGATTTGCCCACGAAGCAGAAAAAATCGCAGAAGAAACACCGTCAGCAATGACTGCCATTCCACGTGCGTCGTCGACCTGGAATGCGTCCTGATTTTGTTGCGGATTTTCCGGGTCTTTCGCGTAAATAAATGCCCGACTTTTAAATGCTGTTTTCATGAGTTTATGATTATTTCTTGTTTTTATTTTTTATTTTTTATTTTGCGAACATTTTTGAGCTTGAGTATCAAGCACCTCAAATAATACATCAAAATCCATGTTTACCATCATTCCACGCGACTCTTCATGAATTCCCGGACGGACACCTGCCAGAATTTCTCGCGCAGGCAACGCATCGGAACGCTCCCAGAGTGCCAGAAGATCCGTATCGGTTGTGAAATCATCACTTCCCGGACAACAGACGCCTGTATGTGGCCGTTCTGTGAAAACCCAGTGATGAAGCAGAACTGGTGGAAGCTCAGAATCCGACAGTAACGCCATCGCGCTATCCAATTTATCCATCTGGAACTTGCCCGACGTGATATGAAGCACGACTGGCGGAAGGATTTTATTCTGTCGATTCGCGTCCCATTCCTTAATAATTTCGACAACACGCTGGAAACCTGGCGTCGGGTCTGCGGGATAGGTCGGCGTACAATCGGCAAAACCGAGACGTTTCCGAGGAAGAGAAATCAGTCCGCCAATGCCGTTCGGAATGTGAATTGTAGTAAGTTCCACAAGTCCAGCTGATTCCGCAAGACAGTTGTCCGGGAGATACGTCCGTCCCAGAGCACCACTAAAGGCTGACATGGAACCATCACGCTCTTTTCCATAAAAAATAAGTGCTGTGTCGTATCGACCACGCCCACGTCGAGCAATTTCACCAAGCATAAAACGAGTTTTTTCGTTTCGTCGCTCCCACGTCTCTAACGCTGGTTTATAAATTAAACTAGAAATAGACCGATCTACCAGCAGAACTAGTAACGTCTGGCGTGGAGGCAGATTCGGCGATTCTTCTACCTGTTTATTCGTCGCTCGTGGACCGCAACGATATTCAAAACCGGCAGGAATAATTTCCATATCCACTTTCGGCAGATTTTCCACCGATGGAATGTCATCCAGAGAATCATCCACTTCATCATCGTCATCGAACGTCTCAAAAATAGGATTAAACACGTTCCCATGATGTAACAGGTCCGGCATGTGAATCCGAGACGTGAATGAACGGTTTTCCGGTGCTGTCTCCTTTTCCGTGTCTTTTGCAACTTTCCCTGAGCTTACCATTTCCGGCAATTCCTGATTTGTCGGTGGAACGGACGAAGCAGACGTTAACGGTGATGAAACGGCTGGTGTTTGCGTTGCTGATGGCTTCATTATTGGCGGCGTCGCTGTTGGTAACACGGACAGTTTTACTGGAGGAGGTGTAACTGAAGCCGTAGCCGACGGAGTGATCATTCCCGACGGAGAATGGGTTGCTGGTTGTATGGCCGTTTTCGGAGAAATTCCCATTCTAGGTGGCGTCGCGATATTCTGTGGAGCGGAAATTGGTGGAACCGCGTTCACAGGCGGAATCA
>JAUNAI010000098.1:0-5860 GCA_030527705.1 Planctomycetia bacterium
GGTAAAGTCAATAAAGCGATGAAGTCGATAAAACAACAAAAATAATTTAGAGGTATTACATCAACGATTGAATAATGCCCTCCATAAAATTTCACGTGTTTCCACGAATTATGGATATTTTATTCATAATTCGTGGAAAAGGTATTTCTGAAATATTACGTAAATACTCCCCCAATCAAGCTCTCTCCAGATAAAAGGTATAACACAAGATACCGAAAAAGAGCAGATAAGGTTCCGGAAAACGCTGATAAAGTACGGAAAACGTGTTGACACAACGAGTAAAGAAGATTTACTATAAGGAGTCCTAACATGAATTCATTTTTAGTGAAACTCTCCATAGTGCTGATCTGCCTGTGGGAAAGTATCAGTTATGCAGAAGAAACGACTTACGTTCCAGCTTCTATTACTACGGACAGTGACTGCCGAGGTTATGAAGTGTGGAGAGCGTGCGACCAGAATCCACGGACCATGTGGCACACAGAATGGACGCGCGGTGAAAATCCGCCTCCGCACTGGATTCAGTTCGACCTGAAAGAGACGCGCGCGATTGACGGTTTTATTTACACTCCGCGCGAGGGTGCCACGAATGGGACTTTCCGGGAATATGAAGTTTATGTCTGTGACGACCCGAAAAATCTCGGCGAACCGGTTTACGTCGGGAAATTCGACACAGATACGTTCCGTGAAAATCAGAAAGCGTCTGTGCGCTGGGATTCCGCGAAAAATGGGCGTTTCGTTCGGTTCGTGATGAAATCGGAAATGACAGGTTTACCCTTCTCGTCGGCGGCGGAAATTGAAATCCTCGTGCCGGGGATTAAGTTTTTCCCGGAAAACGTGCTGGGATTCAGTATTTTCCAGAAATCGTTACGTTATCTGTCAGAAACACAGGACGGACTGAAATCGACGCTCACGCCGATTCGCCCAGTCGTGAAAGATGAGCTGGTGAGACAGTTTAACGTGATTGTCGAGCAACTTGTACAGCGTGGAACGTGGTACGCGGACCATGCGGAAGAGTTATACGACGCGCAGGCGGGGATTCTCACCACGGATCGTGACCCGGTGGATGTCGTCTTCCGTCGGACACTCGCGGCTAGTGAATATCAGAAAAATACGGACGCTCTCGCGAAACTGGACGTTTTACGCCCTGAACTGGATTCCGTTCCGGTGCCTGAGACGCTCGCAAGATACGCGCTTTTTGAGAAAATCTGTAAAATTCGCCGTGATATGATGTTCTCGAATCCGGAACTGGATTTCGATGAAGTCCTTCTTGTGAAGAAACACCGCGCGACGTATGACCACCTGTGCGACCAGTATTACGGACGAAATTTCGTCCCGGGCGGTGGAATTTTCGTGGTCTCTAATCTGTTCCGGAAATCGGACGTCCCGGAAGCGGAGCGGAAACCGATTGAGCGAAACGTGCTGGAAAACGCAGAGGTTCAGAATGGGCGATTGGCGGGGAAACGTCTTGAAAATGGTGCTTTCGCCACTCCGACACTCTCGTATGACGGTAAAGAAATCGCGTTCGCGTGGGTGGAATGTACCGGCACGAAGAAGCAGTCTTTCCATCTAGATCTCTCCAGAGGTCACTGGGATATTGGACGCTGTCTGCATATTTTTAAGTGTAACGCGGACGGAAGTGGACTGAAAATGCTCACGGACGGAACGTGGAACGATTTTTATCCCTGTTTCCTGCCGAATGGGAGAATTGCGTTTATCTCGGAGCGTCGCGGTGGGTATCTGCGTTGCGGTCGAGAATGCCCGAACTTCACGCTTTTCGACATGAATACGGATGGTTCCTACATGCGGTGCCTGAGTTATCATGAAACCAATGAATGGGCACCATCGGTCTCGAATGACGGAAGAATCCTCTGGACGCGCTGGGATTATATCGACCGTCACGGTTGTACCGCGCACCATCCGTGGACAATGAGCTTAAATGGTTCCAATCCGCGAGAAGTGCACGGAAACTTCACGATTCGGCGTAACCGTGCGGATACGGAAATGGACGTGAAACCGATTCCGGGAAGCTCGAAACTCGTCGCGACTGGCGGTCCGCACCACGGTCAGAATTACGGTTCACTCGTGATTATTGACCCGTCGCGGGCGGAACTGGAAGAGAAAACCGGTGATGATATGGCGGCGGTACGTCGGTTGACGCCAGAAGTTGATTTTCCGGAAAGTCAGGGAGGCGCCCAGGTATGGGGGTTCCCGTATGCGCTGAGTGAGAATCTTTTCCTCGCGGTGGCGGATTATGAGTTCCGTAATGGAAGCGGAATGGAATGGAACGGGTCAACTCGCGGAGATTACGGACTGTACCTTCTCGACCGTTGGGGAAACCGAGAGTTGGTGTATCGTGACCCGGAAATTGGTTGCGTGTCGCCGATGCCGTTCCGTGCGCGAGTGCAGCCGAGCGTAATGCCAGAACTGGTGCAGCCGGGAGAAATTCCGTCACAGGAATACATCGCGCTTCCGCCACGGGATATTAAAGAGCGTCCGCAAGCGACGGTGACGGTGGCGAATGTGTATCAGTCACTCCGTCCGTGGGACCCGGAAAAGA
Source organism: Planctomycetia bacterium (assembly GCA_030527705.1). Taxonomy (GTDB): domain Bacteria; phylum Planctomycetota; class Planctomycetia; order Pirellulales; family Thermoguttaceae; genus RGIG3701. The sequence continues at coordinate 2,558 of JAUNAI010000098.1, forward strand.
AGATTAAGGAACTCCGCGTCGTGCAGGTGTATGCCATGTCGATTCCGTCGGGACCGATTCCGTTCGACGTTGGTTTCCGTGAAGGAACGTCCGGTGACAGCGTGAATATCGTGCGTGGCGTTCTCGGTACCGTCCCCGTCGAGGAAGATGGAAGTGCGCATTTTCGGGTTCCTGCGCAGGTTGAGTTATTCTTCCAAGCACTGGACGAAAACGGAAATACCGTCCAGTCGATGCGTAGCGGAACCTACTTCCAGCCGGGTGATAATGTGAGTTGTATCGGCTGTCATGAGTCGAAAGGTGACGTGACGACTTTTAAAGGCGCACCGCCGACGGCGTTTTTACGTGCTCCGTCCGAGTTGAAACCGGATGTGGAGGGAAGCCGCCCAGCGAATTTCGTGGAGCTTGTGCAACCGATTCTGGATAAACACTGTGTCGAGTGTCACGCGAAACCGGAGTCGAAAACGTTCTCGCTTGCGCGTGAGCCTTATGTCCGGAACTGGTATCAGTCGTACTATAACCTGATGTCGCACGGTTACGGATTCCATAAATACGGCAACTCGGTCGTAACGAAACCGATGGAGTTTGGCGCTCTGAAATCTCCGTTGCTTCCGCTTCTGGAAGACCATTATGGTGTTCAGCTTTCCGACGAAGAACGACATAAAATCGCGTTGTGGCTCGACATGCTGAGTCCGTTCTATGGCTGTTACGAGGCGGAAAACGGAAAAGCGCAGCTCCGTGGCGAAAAAGTTTATCCGACACTCGAGTAAATCGTGATTTAATCAGAATTCTATCTTGGAAATACAAGTAAACCTACCTGCCTCCCATGACAGAAAATAAAGAAGGAGACTGTTCATAACATGGGCAGTCTCCTATTATATTACCTCTTACCTTATTTTAATACAAGATAATATTAATATCTGCGTTACATCAGGATTTCTATGGAGTACATCTACCTTCAGTAACCGTTGAATAATTGAAATTTTTGGGAGACGACTTATTCTTGTGTCTACTTTAAGAAAATGCTGACCAAGCATGTTTCCGTCTCCCAGAACCCCCCATTTCAGGAAATATTCGTGTTAGTCCATAAAATTCATGAATAAAAAATCGTGAAATACCAGATATAGTCATTTCACGATTTTTGTGAGTTAAAACTCTCATAACGCGGATTCTTATGTCATTCTCCTTTCATGAGTTTTCACAATTTCACAATTTCACAAATTCTCATGATTTTATATTTTTATAAATTTTTCTATATTTTCTCCATGAAAGATTTAACATTTCAGGAAATATTCAGAAAAATACAGACTACATCTCCTCTTCCTCGGTTTTTCCCTCTATTTTCTCGACTAGCTGAGTCGCCTCATCACGAATTGCGTCGTGGAATGCGTCATTCTCGGAAACTTCTTTCAGTTTCTTGACGATTTTTTTCGTTTCACGTTCCGCACTAGCCGGTGTCAGTTTTCCAGACTGAGCTTTTTTCTGAAATGCTTCCATTATCGCCCAGACTTTCAGCATTTCTGGAGCGCCTTTCACTTTTTCCAATTTCCCCGACATTTTCTCCACTTTTTCCAACTGCGGAAGTCCTTTCAGATTCTTTTTCAGTCGATTCAGCCGCAGAAGCGTTTCCGTCGGCTTTTCACGTCGTTGGTCCGCAAGTGTCTGAATTTCCGTATCGATGGCTGACTCAATTTCCGTGAAAAACGCCTGAGCCTCTTCATCCTTTTTCGCTCTTTTCTGGAGCTGTTTTATAGGAGCGGCCCACGCTTTTTCAGGTGAAAACTGAGTTGCGACTTTCTCAAAACCTGATGGAATATCCATGCTCGTAACCGGACTGAAACCGTAAAGAAGCCGATTCTGGCGCATAGCCTCTTCCACATACTGTGGAATAAGAGGCAGGACGACTTTCGGATGCCCACTACCGACAAGTTCACCACGGTAATTCAGAAGATATGCCTGCGGAATTCCTCCACCCTCCGGCGGCGCGAGTGGACAGATATACTGTTGGTAATTCGTAAAATTACAATTCACCGACTGAAGATACGTCGGAACTTCTGGTGTGAGTTCCTGCATGTGACTTCCGATCATCACGAAACTCCCCGACCGTCCGAACTGCGTCACGGCTTCTACAAGATGCGGAAATGCCGCGCGACATGGACCGCAGTTAATACCCCAGTACTCGATGTAAACCACTTTTCCCATCAGGTCGGCCTCTGTCAGTGGTTTTCCATAAATCGGCGCTCCGGGATTCTGACTGAAATAGCTCTGAGCCATCACAGAAACGGGGTAGTGAAAACTAAACGTAAACAGCAACGCGAATAAAAACATGGCCGTCAACCGACCTAAAGGGAATAAATGACACATATATTCTCTCCGTAAATGTTAATTAGTGGCAGGAAACTTAAATAATTACGGATTCACAGGAACACATTCTATCCTAATTGGTGAATTTTATCTGCATTTCCTTAAGTTAGTGCTGATTAAGTGGCATTTCTAGGAGGCGACACGCTCGCAAGAGCGATTCCCCTCTTTATAGAGGGAAATTTAAGAAACCTTTTAGGATAAGATTTATATTTTTCGTAACTTCCGCGACGCTCTTGCGTATCGTCTCCCAGTTATTCGGCATTTCCTTAAAAAATAAAGAACTCTAGATTACTGATTTTTCCGTCCGATGGCCAGTACGCGGTCGATAATCTCGTCCGTCAACTCCGCCTCCGGCTGGTTCGGCATCCCTTCCCAGACCACGCCACCATACATCGGTTCAATCAGAATCGCATGCGGAATCCCCCACACATTCAGTGCGTTGGCCGAGCGCCGCTGCGTGTCGATTCCAACAAAATGCGTTAAATCCTTCCCCTTTAACGCTCCCGGCATCTCGTCAATCGCATTCCGGTCCGTCTCACAGATGGAAATCACGACCAGTTCTTTCCCGTATTTTTCCGCCCACGCGTTCAGCATCGGCAACGATCTGCGACACGGCGGACACCACGTCGCCCAGAACTCTACCAACACGAATTTTCCTTCCAGTTCCGGCGGTTCCTGACCATACCATTCCTCGATACGGAGGAACTTTCCGAGTCGTTCCACCGTCGGCATTTCTGCTGTTTCATCCGTTTCCATCTGAATTTCACCCTTCTCATTCAGAATCGGAACCTGCATAAACAGCCATGAATCCGCATATAGTCCCTTCATCCGTTTCCTTGCACCCTTTACCTCAAACGGCGAGGATTCTACTTGAACTGCCTCTTTTCCCTCATGTCCCGGTAAAATCATCGGGCCTGTCATTTCTTCCGTGTCGGTTTCAGA
>JAUNAI010000098.1:5870-13199 GCA_030527705.1 Planctomycetia bacterium
CGTTTCTGCTGAAATTTCCGTTTCCGTTATCGTGTCGGTTTCAGATTCCGTTTTCACGACGGTCCCAGTATTTTCCGTATCCGACTCCGCCCATAATACATTTCCGGAAAAAAGAAGAACGGTACCGACTAAAAATAATGTTCTGAAATGATATTTTTTCATGATTTTCACCTTAATGAAATATTTTAAGTAAACGTATTTACTGAATCCATCTCATTTTATTTTACCATATTTTTTTTAGAAAGTAAATAGGTCACTCATGGTAAAAAATGATACAGCAGAAAAAAATCCAGAAAAATTCCCAGTGCCGCGTGCATTATCCAGCCAGTTAAAATAGAGCGTGTCCGGAACACGAAATATCCCCACGCCAACCCTCCCACAATTGCGCCGACGGTCTCACTCATCGCACTCGGACCGAAATGGACGGCAGTCGAGGTAATCGTCCCAATCAGAACCGCATTCACACAACCTACGGTAGTTCCCGTCCCAAGCTGAATGAATCCACGGAAGAAAAACTCCCAGCTTAGATAATAACAGAAAAGATACAGCACAAAATGAATCATCATAAATGGCCATCCTTCCTGAAATGTTTCATATCCACCCAGAATCCATGGCGTGTAGGGATACGTTCCCAGATAAACGGGCGATTTCGCAGAAACATAAATAGAAACCAGTGCGAGTGGGAGTGCCAGAAGAAGGATATTCCGCGCATAACGCCAGTTTCCCAGTGCCAAGCCATACGCGGAGAGCTGTTCACGGAAAATAAATTTCACAATGAACGCCGGAATCATTCCGAAAAGGAGAAAAACACCGAAAATCTGCTGGGAACTCTTCATCAGTTCATAAACCCGCTCGGTAAATGTCCGTGAAGAATCCGCGCCAGAAGGCAACTGTAACACATATGTTTCCACCATCATTTCAGTTTCTGTTCCAGTTTTCTTTCTAGTTTCCATAACTGTGTCAGCTTCAGAGCCCGAGAATTCCATTCTCGCAATTTCCGCGGAAAGAAGAAGGCGTGGCGCTCGCGGAATATAAACCCACAGCGTCATCGCGAAAACTGTATATAATAAAATCACAGTAGTTTTCCACTCTTGAGGTGTGAAAAATGTATGAATGTACGAAAAAACACTCCATTCCTGCTTAAGGCCCGACTGGTATAACTCATTCTGCGTATTCTTCATAGTTGTTCACTAAATCCTGTCAGAAAGATGATGAAAATTTTGATCGTAAAATCACGGTAGTGAAAATTTTATTGGCGGAAATACAATCAGAATATTTATCGTCAGGAGGTCAAAAAAACATAAATGAAGGGGAAAAACTTCAATTTTACGTCAGGAATGTTCCGATAAACAAGATACTCAATTATCTTGTTTATAATCGTTGTAGAGGCTGATTTCAGGAGTTTATCACGTATGATATGTGTAACTGTCGCGCGTCCAGCGCACCGTCAGATGTTGGCGGATCATCGTTTTTTGGCAGAACAGGGAGTTTCGCTCGTCGAATTACGTCTTGACCATCTTCAAGCGGAAGCGGACTTGGAAACGCTCCTGACCGACCGTCCTACACCGGTTATCGTGACCGTTCGGCGTGCGGAAGATGGTGGAGTTTTCTGTGGAACGGAAGAGCGACGGCGAAATCTCTTACGCTCGGCGATGCTTGCTGGTGCGGAATATGTCGATCTGGAAGACGGCGTGGCTGGTGAAATTCCCCGCGTCGGAACGGCTCGGCGGTTGGTGAGTTATCATAATTTTGTCGAAACGCCGGAAAATCTGGAAGAAATTTATGACCGGATGGTAGCTCAGGACGCGGACGTGGTGAAAATCGTCTGCATGGCGAAAACACCGACGGATAACGTACGGATTCTCGATTTAGTCGCGAAAAAACGGGGTAAAAAGGTTCCGGTCGTCGGATTCTGTATGGGTGAAATGGGGAAACCGAGCCGGATTCTGTGTCAGGGAATGGGTTCTCCGTTTACGTACTGTGCGTTCACGAAAGGTGCGGAACCTGCACCGGGAATGATTCCGTGGGACGTTATGCGAGATTTATATCGTGCCGAGACGCTTACTCCGGAAATGGAGGTTTTCGGCGTTATCGCAGACCCGGTTGGGCATTCCATGAGTCCGGTGATTCATAATTCCGCGTTCATCGAGAAGAATCTCCCGAATCGTGTTTATTTACCGTTACTCATTCCGCCGGAGACGCTCACGGATTTCATGCGGGAAGCGCCGAAAAAGTGGAATCTGCGTGGGTTAAGTGTCACGATTCCTCATAAAGAAAAAATCATACCACTTCTGGACCGGGTGGACACGTCGGTACGTATCATCGGCGCGTGTAATACGGTTCTCTGGAACGCGGACGGAACCTGTGAAGGAACCAATACCGATTATCAGGCGGCGATGAGTAGTTTCGCGGAAGTTATGACGAAAACATGTCCCGAAACTCTCCCGGTCGGCTGGGTAGAACCGATTGATGACCCGGAAACGGGAGAAGTCCGTGCGAAACCGATTTTGGGAAAAACCGCGTTGATTATGGGAGCAGGCGGTGTCGGGAAAGCGTTGGCAATTGGGCTGGCGCGACGCGGAGCGAAACTGGTAATGTCGGATATTGACTTGCCTCGTGCGACGGACTTAGCTGCACGACTGACAGCGGATGGATACCCGGCAGAAGCGGTTGAGTGGAGTACGAGACATGAAGTGGATGCGGATTTTCTGGTAAATTGCACGCCACTGGGAATGTTTCCGAAAGTGGAGAACACGCCGTACGACGTGGATAGAATTCGGACGGAGCAGGTCTGTTTCGACGCGGTTTATAACCCGGAAGAGACGTTATTTATCCGTAGTGCGCGAGAAAAAGGGTGTGCGACGGTGAATGGTCTCCAGATGTTCGTGCGTCAGGCGGGGTTGCAGTTCGAGCGTTTCGTGGGAACAGAACCGCCACTGGAAGTGATGAGAAATGTAGTGAAAGAGGCGTTAAAATAGAAAAGAAAAACACCCCAAAAGCAAGCGTTCGTAGAACGCGATTAAAAGGTTTTTTGGAAGAGGGTCTGGGAGAAACCTATTTTGCAAAAATGGTTTCTCCCACGAGCGTCACGACATGACGGGTAGCCGATTTCTCCCGAAAGGGTGAAATTCGGCGTTGGTGTTTAGAAATAAAAAGAACCCCGGAGGGGTGATATGTAATAGCCGTGGGTGTAAACCCACGGTTATATACATTTGACCGCTACGCGGTCGGAGAACGGCGCCCCACCGTCTATGATATATGTCTCATTCAGGGACGGTATGAAATATTCAGGCTAAAAGGGGAGGCTGAGATTTTAGGTTCGCCCTCCATTCGGAGATACTTTAAAAGGTTTAAAATGACACAAGAAATACTGAATGAACAGGTTCCACTTTCGGAATTAGACGCACGTCGCAATCGGTTTTTGGACGCTCTGAACGCGCGGATTCCAGAGTGGGAGACGGTTTTGTTGGTGAACCATGTGAATCAGCTTTACTTTACCGGAACCATGCAGGACGGTGTCGTGGTGTTTCAGAAAGATGGCTCACGTCGGCTTTTCGTGCGTCGGAGTCTGGAACGCGCGCTGGATGAGTCGGCATTACCGTCAGACGAAATTCTTCCCATGAGTTCCTATAAACAGGTCGCGGCTGTCGTTGGTGAGAATGTCGGTGTTACGTGCGTCGAGAAAGACGTTTTACCAATTTCGACGCTGGAAAGAATGCAACGCAACCTGAAAATGACTTCAATTTTGTCGGTTGAGCCGATCACTGCGCGTCTTCGGGCAGTCAAGTCGCCGTGGGAAATGCAGTGGCTGGAGCTTGCCGGACGGTTGCATCATCATTTTTTGACGGACGTTCTTCCGACGCTTCTGCAGGAAGGAATGACGGAATGCGAGTTCGTCGCGGAGGTGTACGCTTCGGCGGTGAAACTCGGTTATCAGGGAATCACACGTTTCGCCATGTTTCAGAATGAAGTCGCTGTCGGCCAGTACGGTTTCGGTGAGAGTACCCTCTATCCGACCTCTTTTGACGGTCCTAGTGGCTCTCGTGGCATGTCGGCGGCGGTTCCTTTTGTCGGCTCACGCACACTTCGGCTGGAAGGTGGTCAGAGCGTCTTCGCGGACATGGGTTTCGGTGTGAACGGTTATCACACGGACAAAACGCAGGTCTATTTCTTTCGGGGAAGTCGTTCCGACGCGGAAATTCCAGAAGAAGCGCTCATGGCACACGCACGGTGTCGGGAAATTCAGCGCGTCATTGCTGAGCGTCTAAGACCGGGAGAGATTCCTGAGCGGATTTATCAGGAAGTGATGGAAGGATTAGAACCGGAATTTCTGAAGAATTTTCAGGGGTTCGGAACACGACAGGTGAAGTTCCTCGGTCACGGAATCGGTCTGCAGGTTGACGAATTCCCCGTTTTAGCGCGTGGGTTTTCGGAACCGCTGGAGGAGAATATGTTGTTCGCGGTCGAGCCGAAAAAGGGAATCGCGGGATTCGGAACCGTCGGCGTGGAAGACACTTTCGTCGTGACGGCAGATGGTGGAAGATGTTTAACCGGTGGTGCACGAGAAATTATGGTAATTTAGAAAGCGTATGGAATAGTAATTTAAGATGACTCACACGGATATAGGTTCTCATCTCCGTGGAGAGAATTATGGAGGGGTCGGAATGGCCCCTCTTATTAAAATCTGAGTCTTAAAGAAACTCTCTTTTAATCTTCCAGAGCAGCGGCGATGTTTTCAGGACGCATGATCCCCACATAACGGCGAGTGACATTACCGTTCCGAAAAACCATCATAGTCGGAATGTTCATAATTCCGAATTCCTCGGCAATTTCAGGATTATCGTCGACATTCACTTTCGCGATACTCGTACCGCCCGGCAACTGACGTTCACGAAGCATGGTGTCTAGGATATTCATCTGATTTCGACATGACATACACCGTGGTGCCCAGAAATCGACCAAAACACGCTCACCACCCTCGATAAACTCTCGGAAATCGTCGCGATTCAGGTTTTTAATTCCATCTTTCGCGTCATTTTTGTTTTTCCCATCATCTTTCATGATTTTTCTCCGTTATTTTTTTCTAATTTCATTTTTCTGAAAAGAGTGCATGTTCACTCTCTTCATTATAGCATGTTAGAAAAACAAGAAATAGGAGAGTAAAATGCTGGAAAGAGTTAAAAGAATCAGAAGAATCAGAAGAATTGTAAAATTCCAACTCTTTTTCTGGCAGTTTTTAAAGAATCGACAGAAATTATTCGATATAAAATGTAATTGTGACCACTGTAATGGTTTACATATTTTGCGCAACTTTTTTCGTTTTAACTTTTATTAGAAAACTGACTATGAATCCCCTTAAACGATTGGAAGGTATCGTCGGCCTGATTGGAAATACACCACTGTTGAAGATTGATTTCACCTGGAAAGGACATTCGCGTTCCATTTTTGCGAAAGCGGAGTACCTGAACCTGACCGGCAGTATTAAGGACCGGATGGCGTATCATATTCTGAAAAAAGCATATATAAATGAGACGCTTCAACCGAACGGAATTATCGCGGAAGCGACGAGCGGTAACACAGGCATTGCGTTTTCGGCGTTAGGCCGATTGATGGGACACCCGGTAACGATTTTCATGCCGGATTGGATGAGCGCTGAACGAAAAAACCTTATGAAAGCCTATGGTGCCGAAATCCGGTTGGTATCACGAGAGCAGGGTGGCTTTCTCGGTTCCATCGCGCAGGCAGAACAGATGCAGAAGGATGACCCGACGGTTTTCTTACCGCGTCAGTTCGATAATGAAGATAACTGTGAAGCGCATTTCTGCTCGACAGGTCCGGAAATTGCGAGTCAGTTGGCAAAAATCGGTCGTGTGGCAGACGCTTTTGTGGCGGGTGTAGGAACTGGTGGAACTGTAATGGGAGTGGGTCGATATCTGAAAACTGTAAATCCCAATGCGCGGATTCACCCGCTGGAACCGTCCAACTCGCCGACGCTCTCGACGGGATATAAAATCGGTTTCCACCGGATTCAGGGAATTTCAGATGAGTTTATTCCTGCGATTCTGAAACTGGACGAACTTTCCAGTGTGGTGGAAGTTGATGACGGTGACGCGATTCTGATGGCTCAGAAACTGTCCCGTGATTTAGGTCTGGGGGTGGGAATTTCAGCTGGAGGAAACTTCCTCGGCGCGATGAAACTTCTGAATGCTATGAGCGACGATGAAGCGGAAAAAGCGACGATTGTGACCGTTTTCGTAGATGATAATAAAAAGTACCTGAGTACCGACTACACGCGTGACGAGCCGATGAAAAAAGACTTCCTTGCGCCGGATATCGAACTTCTGCAAGTCAGCGCGATTAACGCGTAGTATGGACCTCCCCTTTATCGGGGAGGTTTTTTATTCTACTGGAACAAGAATCAGTTGCCAGAGAACCGACGGCGGGAAATGGCGCGAGTTCAGAACGTACACATCCCCATTAAAAGTCACGACCCGAAACATACCGGAAGGAGTGTAAAAAATACCGCGTTCTGTATCGGAGAAAGAATATTCCCCGATGGAATACCTTTTACCGGAATCGTCAGAAAATGAAGGAGCGTATTTCGCGATGGAAGCAGGACGTAGAGCGTTTTCGATTTTTACATCATGATACGGGTTCATCCAGCAGTCGGGGCAAGATTCCAGAATCAGAATTTTCCGTCCTTCTTCACCGCGCAGCTCTCGTAAATTTCGGCATGTGCCATCTTCGGGAAACATGGTTCCGCTCCCAGATATAACGCAGAAAGTCGTCATACCTGCCCAATTTCGTGAAAGGGTGTCCGACGATTCCCAATTCCGGTATACATCCGGTATCTGTGCGTGAAACTGACGATTCCACGGGCTGTCCCACGGTTCCTCAAGACGGATTTTCCGGTACAGTTCCTCTTCCCACAGGTATGGTAATAAATAAACTCGCCAAGAATGTGGAAACACTCCGTCACGGTTCGGCCCAACATTCTGCGTATGCGACGGTAAATTTCCGCCATGCTCACAGGCATAACGGTACATCGCGTCCGCAATTCGTTCCAGTTGCCATGACGTCGAGTACACATGAAACACCTGTTCCGGGTCATGAAGACGCGACGTAATCAGGAATACCAGCCATAAGACTCCCAGAGCGCGGACGCTCCAGCAAAAAAGGGATTTCGCGTTTCGATTCATGAGAAAATATGGAAATTAGGTGATACTGGATAAAAAAACTCTTCTGAAAGAGAGCCTTGCAATTATACCGCCTCAGAGAAGAACCACAAAAAATATACAAAAAACTGAACATGAAAATGGAAAGTGTATA
>JAUNAI010000452.1 GCA_030527705.1 Planctomycetia bacterium
ATAAACTGAAAACAGAGAGAGTTCTGGAAAAAATACGGAAGAGAGGACCGGAAATGGTACTGGAACCGGAAACGGAATAGAAAAAGTGGCGGAAAAATCCGTAAAGATAAAAAATAGAGCTATGCTTAAGTCGGCATCAACGCGTTGGGAAATGACACTGGAAATGCTTCTGACCGTTGAAAATGGATTGGCCGATGAAATTGTGCTGGAAATTCCGAGCGATTTGACGACGGGATTCACACTGGAACCGCGGATGGATTATAATCTGGAAACGATTTCAAGTCTGGAAAATATGGAAGAAGAAACAGAAGAGGAGACGGAAGAAAAAACAGAAAAGGAAGCAGAAAAGGAAAAACCAGCACGTAAAACAGAAAAAGACACAGAAGAAACGCCATTAAAGAAATTTACCCAGGAAACACTTGGAGGTGAGTGGTCACGGATGATCATTCGGCCTAAAACGCCATTTTCCGGGACAGTTGTACTCCGATTAAATACGGAATTACAGGATAATCGGCTCGATTCTTCGACACGAACCGCGCTGGTTCGGCTTCCGATTGTGCGCTTCCCTGGCGTGACGGTAAAAGGTCATGATATCATTCTGCCAGAGTTAACGACTGAAGAAATGCGGACTCGGTATCGGTGGGTAATTGAGGGAATGCTCCCTGTCCAAGCGTCGCGATTCGAGTTACCGGAAAATAAACCGATGATGATTTCTGAAGAAAATATCACGGAAAGTCTGCCGATTCTGCCGGAATGGCGTGCGGGAAACGGTATAAGAGTCTGTCATATTTTCGACAGACGTTATACCGCACAACTACTCGCTCGCAGTCGGAACATGACGAATCCTACAGTAGAGTCGGCCATTTACTCCGCATACTGGAATCCTGAAAAAGAACTGCTAGGAATCGGCGTTTTTGACGTGTATCCGCAGAAGTCACCGACGTGTGTATTACGGATTCCACGAGAAATGAAGATTCTGGAAATGCACCTTGATTCCCGCCCGGTTCAAGTCGAGGAAGTCTCATGGAACCAAAAAAATGGAGAATTTTTACCGATAACAGATGATGCAGAAACGCAGAATGAATACCGTTTTTACCGGATTACTCTACGGTCGTTACAACTACCACAACGGTTAGAAGTACTGTTTCACTGTGAGATTCCGGATTGGCGAGGAAACCGAAGACTGACACTCAGTCCGCCATTTCAGACTCTAGACAGACTTTATCATCTAGAATTTCCTGTCATGATTCGACAACTTGATGGAGCCTATACTCCAATTAAGGCACGAAATGGTGCAGCATTTTTCTATACAGGAACAGACATGCCGATGAGTTTCTGGACGAAAATGGAAAATAGATCCACTGGAAGCGAACATGGAAACGGAAACGGAAACGGAAATACGCTCCTGAATGGAAACAGGAATGAAAGTGGAAATATGCTCCTGAATGGAAATGGGGAAATTTCTGAGAATAGTATAGGAAATAGCCTCAGAAATCATGCTGGAAATAGTACCCGAAATGGAGAAAAAGTGGTACGTGAGACGGAAAGTAATTTAACAGAAAATCGAAATGGAACCGTCACATTTTCTGGAAATGGAAACCAAGAAAGCATGAAAAATCAGAACTCTCAGAAAATGCAGAAAACAGCGAAAAATGGCATTACGGATTTTCCCGGCTACGAAAACTCCCACGATTTTAAAGCGGTAACTGTGAGGTCATGGTGTCGGATTCAGCTGGTATGTCTGGAGCGTTTTCTTGCGTTAACCGCGCAAGTTTCGACGTTTCAGCCAACGGGACAGGCATCACGGGAAGAGCTACATCACTGGTTCGAGACTTGGAATGTTCTGCGTTTCGGAAATGAGCGTTTAGTGCAGCTTTCACTCGATTCAGGAACAGAAACCGACACGAAAAATAGAGCAGAACTAACACAAAATTTCGAGCAGTTAAAAGCGGATGGAACACGAATTTTCGCGCGTCAGCTGGGTGAAAACGCAACTCGACCGGCCGTCATTCGAGCCAGAATGGAACAGTTACGGCAAAATTCATTATGGCTCGTATTTTTACGGAATATTTCACATGATTGTGCGGACTGTAGAGTCGCTTTCGAGACGGACGGTGCGTATGATTTTTATATTACGGAAACTCACTCGGAGCGTTTTTGCCGACTTCCATATCTGTGGCAAGCCGTTTTCACGCTGTTTTTTACGCTGATGATTGCGCTCGGTGTTCGGTTTCACCCCTCCATTCCAGAAGAAGTAAGAACACTACCGTTCTGGCTTCTCTGTGTCGGAACACTCTGCGTCCTGTGCGGAGTAAATTACTGGCTGAGCGCAACATTTCTCGTAGTAGCCGTAGTCTCGTTAATTTATCGACTAGGAAAGTTGGCGAGAGATTAAAAGTATTTTCCCTCAAAAAAAG
>JAUNAI010000099.1 GCA_030527705.1 Planctomycetia bacterium
ATTCATTTTAGATTGCCATTTATTACTTCGGAATATGGATTAAGAAGGAGAAGTAACGGTGAGAACGATTTTTCAGTGGGCGGTGTCGAATTTACCAGCGATGAACCTGATTATGATTAGTGTTTTCGTGCTCGGCGCATGGGGACTTGCTGGACTAAATCGGGAAACGTTTCCGAATTTCGATATTGACATGATTTCCGTCTCTGTCGCCTATCCGGGAGCGACGCCGGAAGAGGTGGAAGAGGCGATTTGTCAGAAAATTGAAGAAGAAATCCGCGATATCGTAGGGATTAAGAAGGTGACGTCGGCCGCCTCGGAAAACGTCGGAATGGTAAATATCGAGCTAAAATCGAATGTAGATGACAAGAACCGCGTACTGAACGAGGTAGATAGCGCAGTCGGACGGATTTCGACGTTTCCGGAATTGTGTGAGCGCCCGAACGTGCGACTGTTACAGATTGAAGAGACGATTATCCGTGTCGGAATTCTTGGTCCGCCGGACTGGAGTATCGACGCGCAACTGAAATTACGGGATGTCGCGGAGGAAATTCGAAATGAGTTGCTCCAGTTGGAAAATATTTCCCGTGTAGACATCGTGGGGAGTAAAGATTATCAGATTGATGTGGAATTCGATGAAAATACGCTCCGGAGTTACGGTCTGACACTTCAGGAAGTCGCTTCCATCATCGCACGTGAGAATCATCAACAGGCAGGCGGAACGATTCGGGCGAAATCCCAGGAAATCCTTCTCCGTAGTGACACGAAACAGGACTGGGGCGAGGGAATTGCGCGTCTCCCTTTAATCGGCGTGGCGGAAGGTGCAGTTCTGACCGTCGGTGACCTAGGGAATGTGCGTGACGAATTCGTCGATGTGGCGAGTAATATCTCAATTCGAACGGTCATTCAGGACGAAAATGGGACGGAACTAGGAACCGGAACCAAGATAGATTCCAAGACGGATTCTGGAACGGAAACAGATTCTAAAACTGATGAAACTGGTGAAAAACCCGGTGAAAAAACGCTCCGTTACCAGCCGGATAGACCGTTTTTGGCCCTGAATGTGCAGCGAAATCCTGAAGAAGACCTTTTCGCCATGATTGATACGGTTCATGAATATGTTGCGCAAGCACGGGTACCACAGGGATATGAGTTGCTGACGTGGGGAGACCGCTCGACAGAAGTGCGTGAGCGACTGGCGATGCTCGGCGAGAATGGAATTCAGGGACTTTTAATTGTCATTTTATGCCTGACGCTGTTTCTGGATATGCGACTTTCAGTCTGGGTCTCGCTGGGAATTCCGTTCGCGTTGCTAGGAACATGTTTTGCACTAATGACGATGCACCAGACACTGAATATGATTTCATCGTTCGCGCTGATTATGGGGTTGGGAATCGTGGTGGACGACGCCATCGTGATTGGTGAGAACGTCTACACGCACCGACTGATGGGGAAATCGCCGAAAGATGCCGCGATTGATGGGATTACGGAGGTGTTTCCGAGCGTTTTCGCGTCGGTTTTAACGACGATTATTGCGTTCGCGCCGTTACTTTTTGTGATGGGAACGATGGGGAAAATCATGTTCGTCCTGCCGGCGGTAATGATTACGATGCTCACGCTGTCAATTTGTGAAGCCTCCACAATTCTTCCCGCACACCTGTCGCACAAGGATAATTTGGTATTTCGGATTGGGAGGAACGTCTTTTTCGTGTTTTACTGGATCGTCCCGCTTTTACAGTGGTGCGCAAGATATGCGTCACATGGAATGGAGTGGTATATTCAGCGGATTTACCACCCGACACTGAAGTGGACGCTCCGTCACCGCGCGATTTTCATGTCGGCGTGCTTCGGTTTTCTGATTCTCTCCGGTGGTCTGTTTCTCGGAGGAATCGTGCAGTTCGTCTTTTTCCCGAAAATGGATGGAACATCCATTGTGTGTAACGTGCAGTTCCCTAACGGGACGCCGGAAGCATTGACGACGCACTGGGCAAGCGTGATTGAGGAAGCATATTGGCGTGTCGCAAAAAAGATTCTCGACGAAACGGGGGAACAGGTTTCCGTTCATTCCATTCGCACAATTGGCTCGAACATGTCCGGGCGTGGGCATGGCGGCGGAATGTCCGGTGGTGATTCAAGTCACATGGCTAGCGTCGAGATTCAGCTTGTGGACGCGGAAAAAAGAAGCGTACAAAGTTTCGAGATTATTGACCGCTGGCGAGAAGAAACCGGCACAATTCCCGGAGCGTTGGTGCTCACCTTCGACTCAGCTTTCGGTGGACCGGGTGGGAGCGCGATTGAGTTCAGCATCGTCGCACCGTCAGAACACGCGGACGAGTTGGAATCAGCCGTCGCGGAATGTAAGGCGAAATTGGCGACGTATAACGGAATTTACGACATTCACGATGATAATCTGCCCGGAAAATGGGAGTTTCAGCCGAAAGTGAAAGATTTCGCGGTCACGCAAGGCGTACGTCAGGCGGATGTGGCGGACGTGCTCCGAAATGCCTACTACGGCGCAGAAGTCATGCGTCTTCAGCGCGGTCGGCATGAAGTGAAACTGATGGTACGTTATCCAGAAGAAGACCGACGGTCGTTAGCAAGTTTTGATGAACTCCGTGTCCGAATTAATGATGTAGAACGTCCCATCGGCGAGCTGGCGGAGGTGGAGGTAAAACGGGGTTACTCGACAATTAACCGAGTGGATCAGCAACGGTGTATCACAATTACGGCAGACGCGGATTACACGAAAGTCCAACCGAACCGCGTGATTGGAGCACTTCAGGGAACGATTATGGAACGTGATGCGGAAGGAAAACTGTTACCAGCATTTTTACCTGAGCTGATGAAGAAATACCCGCATATTCACATTCGGTGGGAAGGTCAACGTGAGCAGGAAGAAGAGTCTTTCGCCTCGATGAAAGTCGGTTTCACCGTCGCGATGCTCGGAATGTTCGTTCTGCTGACGATGCAATTTAAATCATACACCCAACCGTTAATTATTATGTCGGTTATCCCATTTTCGATTGTCATAGTCATGCTCGGTCATGCTCTTTTCGGTATGCAGATGACTTTTTTCACGGCGTTCGGCGTCATTGCACTTGCGGGAATTGTCGTGAATGACGCGATCGTTTTCGTCGATTTTATTAACGCACGTGTCCGAAATGATGGACATCAGGTTTACGACGCGTGTCTCGACGCAGGAATTCGCCGTTTCCGCCCAGTCATTTTAACCACAGTTACGACGGTCGGCGGACTACTACCGATCTGTTTTGAGACGTCTTTTCAGGCACAGATGATTATCCCAATGGCGTTCACTATGTCCGTCGGAACAGCTGGCGCGACGCTCCTAACACTGTATCTCGTCCCGGTCCTGTACTCATTATACGACGATTTCGCCCGATTCATGGTGAGAAAATTACACTTGGCACACGAGGATTAATGGTACATAAAGATAAATATTACCAGTTTTCCTTAAGAAGACGCTTATTAACTGGGTACGCGGACGTCTCGTCCGCAAAAATGGAGAAAAACGGTGATTTTTAGGGAATAAATCTTTTCCAAATTGCGTAATTTATTAAAACTAGGCTTTAAAACGTTTAATATTTTTTGCGGACGAGACGTCCGCGTACCCAGTGTGACTTAATCAGCACCTCTTTAAGTAACTACTGATTAAGTCGCGTCTGTGGAGGGGAGGCATTCTTGCCTCCCGGAAAATGTACACCAGTATGAAATATACAGGCCAAAGGGATAACTTCCATTAAACATCCAGATTCGTCACGTCAAGCGCGTATTTCTCGATGAATTCACGCCGCGGCTCCACACTTTCACCCATCAAAATACGGAATAAATCATCTGCGGCGGCGGCATCTTCTAATTTCACCTGAACCATCGTACGTTGCGCCGGGTCGAGTGTTGTGTCGCGAATTTCTTCCGCGTCCATTTCGCCCAATCCTTTAAATCGAGATACCTGAATCCCTTTATTTCCCGCATTTCGAATTGCCGGCAACAGTCCACGAAGGTCGTCCAGACCCACGATACTCTCGCCAAAACGCAATTCGTATCGGTTTCCTTCCAGTCCCGTCCGCGGCTGAGTAATAAGCGAGTCAATCTCGAATCCCAGATTCCGCAGTTCCAGCAACTGTTTATTCAGCGACCGGACTTCATGGATTTCCATTACCGGGAATGAGACTTTCTGCGGTTTCGGCGCGCCAGTTTCTAGGTCGATTTCCGCCTCACCATCCGTTTTCGGTTCATCTACATGCAAATTCGTGCCATACTGTATGTCGAGAACCACATGGTGTTCCTGTTCATACTTGTCCGCGAACGCCTCCACCTGTGCATGATCAAGGAACCAGTATTCCTGCGTCCCCATAAACGCGTGAAGAACCGGTAAACGCGCCGTCACGGGGTCCTGAAGAAGCGCGTGATTTTTCAGACTGATACCGCGACGCTCCAGCATATTAATGGAATCTTCCATCACGCCAAGAACCTTCGTCAGTTTCAGAAGTCCCTCACCTTCCATAATCCGTCCGTCCATCGGGTCAAAAACGGAATCTTTCAGCCCGTTGGTCAATAACATATTTTTCAGCTCTTCATCCGTCTGGACATACGACACTTTTTTCTTCTGCGTAATGCGGAAAAGCGGTGGCTGCGCGACGTACACGAATCCGCCTTTAATCAGGTCGTACATCTGCCGATAAAAGAACGTCAGTAACAGCGTGCGGATGTGAGAACCATCCACGTCGGCATCTGTCATGATGATGATTTTATTATAACGACGTTTATCGAGGTTAATATCGTCACCGATTCCCGTTCCAATCGCAGAAATCATACTCCGCACCTCGGCATTCGCAAGAACTTTATCCTCACGGGCTTTATACGCGTTAATAATCTTACCACGCAACGGTAGAATCGCCTGAAATTCGCGCATTCTTCCGCCTTCCGCAGTTCCGCCTGCGGAGTCACCTTCTACAAGGTACAATTCACACTTCTCATAATCCCGACTGGTACAGTCGAGCAACTTACCCGGCAGACTTCCGGCAGAGAGAACTTCTTTACGCTCACGAACCGCTTTTCTTGCGCGAATCGCGGCTTCACGAGCGTCGGCAGCTAGGATACTTTTCTGAATGAGCGTCCGCGCGTTGGCCGGATTTTCCTCAAAATAGTTCATCATGAAGTCGTAAACCGCTGCGGAAACGATTCCCTCTACTTCACCGTTACCAAGTTTCGTTTTCGTCTGTCCCTCGAACTGCGGCGTCGGCACACGGAGAGAAATAACCGCCGTCAGACCTTCCCGGAAATCATCTCCGGAAGGTGTCATCTTCTTGAAAAGGTCCTCTTTCGTTCCGTATCGGTTCATCGACCGCGTCAGCGCCGCACGGAAACCGGAAACGTGCGTACCACCCTCAACCGTATTAATATTATTCACGTAAGAGTGTACATTTTCAGTATATTCACCCGTATACTGGAGCGCGATGTCCCACTGCACGCCGTTATTTTCACCCTTAATATTAATCACGTCCGAGTGCAACGGTTGCGCGGTTCGGTTCAGATACTCCACGAATTCCGAAATTCCGCGTTCAAAATAGAATGTATCCGTATCGCCTGTGCGACTGTCCTTAAAGTTAATCCGCACCCCTTTATTCAAGAACGCAAGTTCCTGAAGCCGACGGTGGAGCGTGCTGTACTGGAACTTAATATCCGGGAAAATCTCATTATCCGGCTTAAAAGTCGTTTTCGTCCCCGTCGCAGCGGACTTCCCGATTTTCGCCACCGGACCAGTCGGAACACCACGTTCATATTCCTGTTGCCAAATTGCGCCATCACGGTAAACCTGACACGTGCACCATTCCGAAAGGAAGTTCACGACCGTCACACCGACACCATGCAGACCGCCAGAAGTCGTATACGCGCCGTCACCGAATTTTCCGCCGAATTTCAGAACGGTCATCACGCCTTCCAGTGTCGAAATTCCGAGTTCCGGGTAAATTTCCACCGGGATACCACGACCATTATCTTCCACGGTAATAGAACCGTCCGTATTAATTGTGACATTCACGAAAGTCGCATAACCAGCCATCACCTCGTCGATGGAGTTATCGACAACTTCATATACCAAATGATGAAGTCCGCGAGACGTGGTATCAGCGATATACATACCGGGACGTTTTCGGACATGCTCCAGGTCGCTCAAGTGGGAAATCTGCTCTGCGCCGTAAGCGTCCGCCGGAAGTGAGGAATTCGGATTAAGATTCGGGTCGTTCGACATATTCATACCTTATCAGGAATAGGACACATAATATTTCCTTTTATTTTACCTTATTTTTCACTTTTTGTAAAGGTGGTTCAGGCACTTTTTTTCAGAAAATTTTAACCACGTACAAGATTTCAATCCGATTTACAAGAAATAAAAAGAGAACGCCGGCGCATCCTGTGATATAAGACTTTAACTTCTAACTTAAATAGACACGCCATGTCCTCTATATTTTTCCTGAATAAAGAATTATACAGTTTTGGAAACTTCCATTTCTTTTTTCTCTTTTTCTCTTTTCCATTCTTCTATCTTCTATTCTTCTGGAAACGCCTGAAACGGTGTGTCCGTCACCCCATCACGAAAACGGAGAAGTTCCTGAATCTCGTTAAAACACCGGACGGCAACATCATTCTGGTCCCACCAGTCTGACGGCTTAAAGTATAACTCCGGCTTGTCCACAGGTTCCACATCAGCAAGATTTCCGTATCCATCTCCATTTCCATTTCTATCTTCATCTTCATTTTCATCATCGGACGAGTCGAAACCGGTAAGGAACCAGTTTTCAGTCACGACTGCCCAGCGTGCGTCTTCCGTCTGAATGCGGATTCCGTCACGAAAATGAGTGTCCGGCGTCCCGGCGTCGAGAAATTTCTGGAAGTCCGCAGCCGTCACAAGTGCATGACAGCGCGTACCCGCATAATGAGCGTCGGGAAAACGTATCCACCACGGAAGCTGAATTTCCGAGGAATAAAGCCGAACGTCGCCGTCTGGCAACTCGCCGCTCGTCCCCAACAGTGCCCAGAGCGTGTCCATCACGCCCGGTTTCAGTAACCACGCATCCAACATTTCTAGCGAGCACGACTGAAAATGCACCCAGACGAAATCCGCCTTCATTTCTGCCAAAACCGTGTCCGAGTCAGCAAAAAATTCCTCGCTCGAAACCGTCTTCCCCGCGTCGAAAAACTCCGGCGCGTCCACCGGTAAATCGGACACGAAAACCTTCCGTCCAGAGAATCGTTCTGCTGAAAAATCACACGTTTCCCAGAGCTGAAACAGCGTTTCCAGTCCGTCCGCGCAAGTACTGTACACCCGGTCAAAAACCGTACTTTTCAGCGTCCACGCATCCAGTCCCGGCGTTTTTTCAATTTTATTCCCATACGCGCCCGCATAAAAAATGGGAAACTGTTCAAGAGTTAAAATAATCCGCATGTTTTAGGTATTTACTCCCAATTTTATAATGGTTTTTCACCCTGAAATGGCATGTCAATCGAAAGCGGTCTCTGCGCCCATTGATAATGTGCTTTTTGCGCTTCTGCGGAAGGTGTCTGACGCAGAAAATCTTCCAGCTCTGCAAATTCAGGATAAACATAAAATTTTAATACTTCAATATGGCACGGAATCACTAAATCCTTCTTTTCTAGGTTCATCGTGGAAAATACCGCCCCAAAATCCTGATTTCCGAAAGGCGTTAAAGCGATATAATCGCGAATTTCCTCCACAGTCGGTTTTTCCTGTGTATAACGGAACCGCGCTGAGAGACGAGTATCCCAAAAATGCCGAACAGCCAGCACTTTCATGTCGTTACCGTCAGACGCGAAGAATACACGTCCCAGACACCACAATTTCGGATTCTCTGGCGAAATTGGTTCCAACTGACACAACAAAATATATTCTTCCATGAGATCCGGCAAAAAATGGTCTCTGGCGAAGATTTTTACACTATACGCTACCGGACAAATTTCATTTACCGCGTGATACTGTGACACTAATTCGTTCGGCAACATCTTCAGAACGATTTCTTTTATTTTCTCCTTATCGTTCTCGCGTTTCGTTATGTCACGCCCTTCAGTGTTCACAACCGATTCCAGAACAACGACATTATCACAGATTTTAGATTCAAAAACGATTTCCGACTCGCTCGTGCCTCCAACTTGCAAAAACAGCGCAACGTAACAGAATAAAAAGCAATTCATCTTTTTTCTTCCAGAATATTAAATCGTTGTTATTTAAAATGTTTAAGGAACCACTGAATAAGCGAATAGCCTCCCCTATTAGGGGAGGATATTATAAATAGCAACGCAAGATTCTACTGCGTTCCGCAGAAGAACTTGCTACCCGTAATGTCGATACGGTCGTGGGAGAAACCATTTTTGCAAAATAGGTTTCTCCCAGCCCCTCTTCCAAAAAAACTTTTAATCGCGACTGCGTCGCTTGCTTTTCTATTTATAGTATCTTCTATTTATTCGCCGTAAATCTTTTTCAGCTCCACCGACAAAACTTCATCACGGCGCATGGTCGGAATTTCACAGATGACTTTTCCGTCCGGTCCAACGAGGATTAAACACGGAATCGCCTGAATTCCATAGTAATAAACCGGCTCTTCACAACCGACGGCGTTATCCTTCTGCAGAATCGTCTGCCACGGCAATTTACGGCGTTCCAGGAACGTCGCGAGCTGATTTTTGTCCACGTCGATGCTGAAACCGAGAATCTCGAATCCTTTTTCGTGGTATTTCGCGTAATATTCCTGTTCCAGATTCCGTAGTTCCATGACGCACGGATTACACCACGTCGCCCAGAAATCGACCAGCACGACTTTCCCCGCATAATCCTTCTGAATGTCCACTTCTTTCCCGTCCAGCGTCACTCCGACCAACTCCATCGGCTTTCCCTTCAACGCCGCTCGCCGAGCCATTCCGGTAATGAAATCCGCCGTGTTGAGCAGTTGCGGGTCTTCCGTCGCTACGACCGATTCACGCAACGACTGGCACGCACGGTCAATCAGCTCCGTTGCCACGCCGCAATCATTCGCGAAAACAATCATCTGCATGAAACGCCCCATCACGTCGCCGTTCATGCACTTTGCCGACTTCACGCCGTCACAGATTTCGATGATTTTCTCCAGTAACGCCGTCATATCCTCCACGGTCGGCATCCGGTCACCCCGCTGAGACAGCCCCACGAGTTGCGTCACCTGTACTTCCATGACCATTTCCGGAGCGTTTCGCGCTTCCAGTGCCTTCACAAGTTCCGCATAAGCCGCGTCGCTCGCCGCCACATTCATCGTGAATCTTTCCGTGAACGAAATCGCCTTCATTTTCACGCCGACCGCCATTTTCAGAACGTCCGCGGGCGTTTCCGAATTCGCAATCAGCCGATCCGCCGCCGTCGCGCACGTTTCCTGAACCTTCAAAAACGCCTTCATCGCCTCCGCTTCCGGCATCTCACGCAAAACGCTCTGAATCTCATACGCCGCCTGTTCCGCACCCGTCAGAAACTCGCGCAATGACTCCACGCTCTCATCTTTCGGCAAGACAGAATACGTATCCAACACCGTCGGCGTCGCGTCCGTTACGGTTTCGGCTTCCGTTTCAACTTCCGTTTTTTTTTCCGTATCCGCTTCTTCCGTCGTGCTCATCGACTGGGACGGCGTGGCAAGCGGAGCTTCCAGTGTCAGGGCTTCTTCTTCCGCTTTTTTCGCTTTTTCCGCCGCTTCCGGGTAGATTTCCGACAGGATTTCCATTAACCGTCCGCGTGCGTTAATCGTAATGACATTTCCGTCCGCGCCAACCATGAACATCGCGGGAATGCCGAAAATACCATATTTTTCGGAGAATTTCACCATTTCCGGGTCCATTTTCTCCTGCGTCGCAATTACCCACGGAAGGGCTTCTTTTTCCTGAAACTTCTCCAGCGCGGTCACGTCGCGGTCCACGCTCAGACCGATAATCTCGAAACCCGCCTCGTGGAAAGCGTCGTACGCCTTCTTCATGTTCGGAATTTCGCCGACGCACGGACCGCACCACGTCGCCCACACATCAATCAGGACGGTTTTTCCCACAAAATCCTGAATCTTCACCGGTTTTCCGTCGAGCGTTTCCGCTTCCAACTCCAACGGATTTCCGACCAGTCCCATCTGCTTCAATCGGCTGGTCAGCATCATTTTCACCTGCGGTGCCCACGGTTCCGCACGATTTTCGAGCGTCTGAATCAGCGTCGTAATCAGTTTCTCTGCCGACTCCTTCTTCAAACTGGGTAGCATATACGTAGAAATACGCACAATCGACATCAAGGATTCCGGCTCAAGTGCGTTCTTTTCCGTCCCGGAAACCAGCAACGCGGCAAGATTCTCGCTGACGTCATTCGGATCCTTTTCTTTCAGCGTCTCGTTCAGTGGCGGGAGGTGAAGAAAACGGAATAACTCGACATTCCACGCGATAAACTCCGTCAATTCCGCATTTCCGAACGCCTCTACCGACTTCTGAAATTTCGTCAGCGCGTCGCCCACATTTTCTTTATACTTTATCGACAGAATCTGCATCTGCGTGAAAACTGCCCGACGCAGTGCCTGCATATCCGCACCCTCCGGAGCCACGAACGTAGTATCGTCCGCATTTTCCGTTACCGGAACGTTTTCCGATTCTTCCGTCGTCGAGGTCGATTCCGAGGCGGTATCTATTTCTTCCGCGTCTTCCGCATCCACATCTTCTTCCAGATCAATTTCGTCCGGAAGTTCCACGGGAGCTTCTTCCTTCACTTCCACATCCGGGTAAATCTCCGCGAGCAGTTCCATCAGCCGTCCGCGAGCGTTGGTCGTGATAACGTTTCCGTCTGCGCCGACCATAAACATCGTCGGAATACCAGAAATGCCGTATTTATCGGAGAATTTCACCATTTCCGGGTCCATTTTCTCCTGTGTCGCGATAATCCACGGCAACTTCTCTTCTTTCTGGAAATCTTCAAGCGCCGTGAGGTCATCATCAATGCTCAGACCGATAATCTCGAAACCGGCTTCATGGTACGCGTCGTATGCCTGTTTCATGTTCGGAATTTCGCCGATACACGGACCACACCACGTCGCCCACACGTCCACAAGGACGGTTTTTCCCACGAAATCCTGAATCTTCACCGGTTTTCCGTCGAGCGTTTCGGCTTCCAGTTCCAGCGGATTTCCGACCAGTTTCGCTTGCGCAAGTTTACCCTTCAAGTCTTCCTGCACCAGCGGAACCCACTCATAATCCTGACCTTCGAGCGCATTCGTCAGTGCGTCCGCGAGCGCCAGCGTCCCTTTTTCGTCCAGAGCGGAAATCAGCTGCATAGAGAACCGCGACGCCAACAGGAGCGTTTCCATCTCGAACGCCTCCAATTCAGTCCCCTCAACCACGAGCGCGGTAAATTTCTCACCCAACGCGTTCACATCTTTCCCCGCTTCCGGGTCGCGGAGCGTTTCAAAGAAGAACTGGAAAAAGTTAACGTTCCACGTCGCGAACGCCGTCAAATCGTCATTTTCCTGTGCCTTAACGGATTCCAGAAACTCATTTAGCGCGTCGCTCGGATTTTCCATATCTTGATTCAACAGACCCGTAATCTGCGCCACGACTGCCTTCTGCAACTCATCCGCGTCCGCCCCTTCTTCCGGAACAAATTCCGTCGTCACAGGCGTTACTTCTTCAGAATCTTCTTCCGCATCGACGTCGGCTTCAACATCTTCTTCGATTTCTTCATCTTCCGAATCATCGGCGGTATCCTCACCACTGGCGAGCGACTTAAGTTGCTCTATCACCGCTTCTACATTTTCAGAATCAACCGATTCACCGATTTTTTCCAGTTTCGCAACTAAAGCCAGAAGTTCTTCCTCGCTATTATCGCCGAACTGCATCAACATCGCCGAAACCTGCACGAACAGCATGAAACTCTGTTCCGTAAGTTGAATTTCTCCCGCGCGGTCCGCCAGTTCATTCAATTTTGGTAGAACCTCGGAACCGTCAAATTCTTCACCGCTCATCACGGAACTGGACATTCCATTCGTAACCTCTTTAAGCAACGAAAAAACATCCTTTTGCCAGAGAAAATACTCATTCAGTTTATCTTCTTTCAGCGCGGCAACAGCGTTTTCCAGCTCTTCCCACTTTTTCTCATCGTCCAGTTTCCCAGATGCCAGAATTTTCGTGAATTGCGCGTCGACCTTCTCTTTCATATCTTCCAGCGTCGCGCCTTCTTCCATTTCCATCTGAATCGGCTTCATCGCCTCTTCGAGAGAAGCGATCATTTCCTGAAACTGTTCCTGAAGTGGTTCCCACTCTTCTCCCTCTTTTTTCTCGAGTTCCGTAGCAACCAGCCGCGCCAGCTCCAATGTCTGTTCCTTCTGGCAGACGATTAATATACCCAAGACACATTCGACTTCTTCAGGACTTCCGGCAGTTTTCGCAAGTTGCGGGAAAATGACGTTCAGTTCCTCAATTAATTCATCAGAAACCTGTCCGTTTTCTTTCCTCAATTTCAGAAGAAAGTTAAATAACGCTTTCCGAGCCTCCACACGTGGCAGAAATTGCGGAAACGCGCTCTTCTTCACCATTTCTTCCAGCTCGTTAAAAGCGGCGTTAAATGCATCTTCCTCTTTCTCCTGATTCTTGGAAGCGATACTATCAATTTCGATAAGCAGAGCGATACTGAAAGCCTTTTCGGAAACGTCTTTCATTTTCAAGACTTTTTTGGCAACCACTTCCATGTTGGCTACAAAAGTCTCAAGAATTGTCTGCGCCAACTCACCATTACTGAGACAGATTTCCTCCACCAACTCTCTGCGTCCATAAAACTCCACCAGCTCTTCCGGTGTCGCATCTTCCGGCAGGGTAATCACTTCCAGAATTTCCGCCGGCAACTCCGGTTCTTCCGCGTCGGCGTCCTCTTCTTCGACTTCTTCAGCATCTTCAGCTTCTTCCTCTGCGTCGCTTTCCGCGTCCGCGTCGTCTTCCGGAAGTTCATCTTCTTCCAGTTCGTCCAGATCAATCGTCGTCGCTACGGAAATCGACGGTGAAATCACTTCCTCATGAAAAGAAACGTTATTTTCCGCTGGTTTCTCCGCGTCCGCCGCCGGTTCAGTC
>JAUNAI010000100.1:0-12858 GCA_030527705.1 Planctomycetia bacterium
GAGAATCAGAGTGAGAACCAGAGTGAGAAACTGTGTAAGAATCCAGAAATTGCAGAAGTTTGGAACGCAGTGATGGAACAGGAATCCGGCTGGTTGGGTGCGGACGGAATTTACTCGGTGACGGAGCCAGAAAGCGGAGATGTTTACCTTCATTTTAGCGATACGATGTGCGGAACGACGCGGAATTCGGGGCGAGATTATGGGGACGTGTATATGGTAAATCACACGTTCTGGCGCGTGCCGGATTTTGAACCGCCGATGGACGAGGAACAGGCGGGGAAGGTGGAGTTTTTCGTTCCGCCACGTGGGAAAAATCTTCTGCCGGACCGATACTGGCTTCAGGCTGGAATCATTCTGCGCGACGAATTCCAGAGACCGTTCCTTCACACGACGGGGATGATACCGGATTCCGCGTGGAAGCCGACGCGCGTGGACTGGGTGGCGATTCCGATTCTGGACGGTGGGAAACTGGATTTTCAGAACGTGAAAATTGAACGGAACACGCCGATTTTGGCGAAAACGGAACGCGGACCGATAATTTTTGGTGCGGCGTTTCTGGAAGAAGCGGAGTATGTTTACATTTTCGGATACCGTGACGCGGTGCGTGAGTTCAGCCGAAAAGATATGGTTTTAGCGCGTGTTGAGGCGGATAAACTCACGGACTTTTCCGCGTGGCGGTTCTGGGCGGGAACCGGAAACAACTGGGTACACGGGCGTCTCGCCCGCAGTGAAGCGGAAACAAGTACGGATGCGGACGAAGACGTCCGCGCACCTAGTGAAGTGAAAACGGACGGGTGGAGCGAGAATATTCAGGACTGCGTTCCGCTCGTGCGGGGGATTTCGTGTGAGTTTTCTGTGTCGCGGATTCCCACGGGTCCTGCGGCGGGAAAGTTTCTGTTGGTGTATACTCGGGGAGGAATTTCGCCTGAAATCGCGTATCGGACGGCATCAACACCGGAAGGATCGTATGGGGAGGAAGTCGTTTTTTGCCGGGTTCCGGAACACGCGGACGGCATTTCCGCCTATAATGCGAAAGGGCACCCTGCTCTGTCACCGCCGGGAAAACTCGTCATTTCCGCGAATCTGAACCGACTGGGACACCTACCCCGCCAGCCGAAAGAGTACCGACCGAGATTCTGGACGCTGGATTATGAGGGAATAGAAAAATAGCCGCTCCTAATAGGGGAGGCTTTATTACCATTAACCATTTAAGAAGGATTTAATTTAACATGTTTAAGAAAATGCTTTTTGCGTTTCTCTGTTTCGCTTCGGCGACTGCCTTGACTGCAGTTTCGGCTTTTGCGGACGGTGGAAATGGAGAGCGAGTGACGGAAAACTGGAATGACGGCTGGTCTTTTGCGTGTGTTATACCGGGAAGTGAGAGAAAAGAGGCGGTCGATACGATGAAAGTCGGCGATGCGCGGATTCCGGAACCGTTACAGGAACTGAAAAACGTCCGGTTACCGCATGATTGGGCAATTTCTGGACCGTTCGACGAAAAATATCCGGACGGTGGACAGGGAAAATTACCATGGCGGGCTGTCGGGTGGTACTTTAAAACGCTCACCCCGAGCGACGCGGACCGGGCGTATATTCTCGATTTTGACGGTTGTATGGCGTTTCCGGAAGTGTACGTCAATGACATTTATGTCGGTGGCTGGGATTATGGGTACGTCGGTTTCCAGCTTGACATCACGAAATACCTGAAAATCGGCGAAAAAAATGTCATTGCCGTCCGGTGCGATGTGCGTCAGCATGGGTCGCGCTGGTATCCCGGAGCGGGGATTTATCGGAATGTGAAACTGATTACGTGCAGTAATGACGCGTGGTTGCCGATGGGGTCCGTTTTTGTTTCTACGCCGAGTGTGACGGAGAAGTCTGCGACGGTGAAAGTGGCGGTGAAACCGGAAGTTCTTGCGAGCAACGTGGAGAAAGACCTGACTGTGAGCGTGGAGATTCTGGCTCCGGGCGGACAGCGCGAGGCGAAAATCGCGGATTACGACGGTACGGAAATTGCGGTAAATACGCCGAAACTCTGGTCGCCGGAAACGCCGAATCTGTATCAGTTAAAGGTTCAGCTCTCCAAGAAAAATGGTTCCGTTCTGGACAGTGTGGAAATCCCGTTCGGCATCCGTTCTGTGGAGTGGACGGCGGATGATGGTTTCTATTTAAATGGGAAACGGTATCAGTTATACGGCGTGAATCTTCACCATGACCAGGGAATCTGCGGGGCGGCATCTCATCCGGCGGCGGTGCGTCGGCAACTTCGGATTATGAAGGACATGGGAGTAAACGCGATTCGGACGAGTCATAACCCGAATTCTGCCGTATTTATGGACGTTTGCGACGAAATGGGTTTTGTCGTGTGGAATGAACTTTTCGATAAATGGGATACGACGGTAGACCTTCTCGACCAGACGAAATTCGATGGATTTACGGATCGTCAGGTGCGTCAATTCGTGGCTCGCGACCAGAACCGACCGAGTGTGTGCGTGTGGTCGATCGGAAATGAAGTTTTTGACGTTGAGTGTGGGGAAAAAGGCTCCTCGAATCCGTATCTCGACGGTCCACGACGTGTGAAACATATCGCGGATTGTTACCGGAAATACGACTCGACGCGAAAAGTTGCTTTCGGATGCTGTATTTCTGGCACATGTATTCCCGGAAATACGACGCGCGATGCGGTAGATGTAATCGGTTGGAATTATCGTGCGCAGTATCGTCCAGCCCATATCACGTATCCTCAAAAGGCGATGGTTTATTCTGAAAGTGCCTCAGCCGTTTCGACACGTGGATATTATGAGCTTCCACACCCGGAGAAAAAGGATATTTACAACCATGAGACGCTTCAGATTGACGGTTATGACAGGTGCTCCGTCCCGTGGGGGGATATTCCAGATGTCGAGTTCGACCGCATGGAAAAAGACCGTTACTGTGCTGGAGAATTCGTCTGGACTGGTTTCGACTATCTCGGTGAACCTTCTCCGTTCATTAAAGAAGCCCGTTCGAGTTATTTCGGAATCGTAGACCTCTGTGGTATGCCGAAAGACCGGTTTTTCTTGTATCGTAGTTACTGGAACAAAAAGGATACGACAGTCCATGTCCTTCCACATTGGAATTGGAACGCGGGCGACAATGTGCCGGTTTATGTTTACACGAACGGCGACGAGGTGGAATTATTCCTGAACGGTCGCTCTCTCGGTAAAAAACAGAAGAAAGCGAAAGCCTTTACACTCGACGATGCGTTCGAATCCGTGCGTCCGAAATGGGATTATAGTGTGAAATTCACTGCAAGTACAGAAGAGACGCTTGACGGTCGGCGAAATCTGGCAGATAAGGCTTTTGATGGTGATGCACAAACACGTTGGTGTGCGTCTAGTGGTGCAAAAAATGAGTGGGTCCAGATTGATTTCGGAAAGCCAGCTCAGGCCAAAACACAGGTGGTAAGATTTGAACGTGCTCCCAAAGAATATATTTTCCGTATTGAAATGTCTCAAGATGGAAAGGAATGGGAAACGATTTGTCGTGAGGAATATAATGCGAAATTGGGGGAAATTTACACGCTCGCGCTCGACGAAAAAACGGGAACTGCGCGGTATTACCGAATCGTTTTTGAAGACCTGAAACCTGGAAATTGGGCTTCAATTATAGATTGGCATTTCTCGGAGAAAGTGGTGGAAAATTCGGAATTACCGTCTTATTATTCGGTGATGGATAAGTATCGTCTGCGCTGGGAGAACATCGCATATCAGCCGGGGACGCTCGTTGCTGTAGCGTATAAAAACGGTCAGGAAATTGGACGTCAGACAGTACGCACAGCGGGTGAAGTCGTGGCAATTCGGCTTACCCCGGAAAAAACGGCGTTTTCGGGTGATGATGACCTCTGTTACGTGCTTGTAGAGGCAGTGGACGCGGACGGAAATCTCTGTCCCAACGCGATGACGGCGTTCTCGGTGACAGTTGATGGTCCTGCCGAACTGGTGGGAATCGGAAACGGAAATCCGATGGGTTACGACATACTCACCGACGCGACGCACACGGTATTCTACGGAAAAGCAATGATTGTTCTCCGTAGCCGACCTTCCGAAAATGGCGAAAATGGCGCAATCAGTGAAACCACGAAAACGGTCACACTGAAAGCGACTTCCGCCGGTATCGCCGGTTCAGAAGTGAAACTGAATAAATAATCTCAGTTTTTTATTCTCCTGATTTCCCAGCCTCTCCTTTTTTTGGGGGAGGCTTTATTTTCCTGTTTCCCATTTTCCTATTTTCAATTTTCTTGTTTTTCCATTTCCTTTACCTTGAAACGGAGTAATCCATGAAAAACAGACAAAAATACCGTTATTTACGCTTTCATTTCCCCATTTTTTCTCTGTTCCCCCTCCTTTTTATTCTCTTATTCAGCGTGTCTGCACTTGCGGGTGAGGCGCAGAATGAGGCAGGAAAAGAGGACGTGAATCAGAGCATAAGTCAGAATGTGAAGCAGACAGTTTCTGAACTCTGGAACGTGTCTTGGGAACGATTTTTTGTGCCGGAGACACATATTTTTTACGATTATCTCACGAGTTACGAGCAGGGAAAGTATCAGCAGCATCTTCCCACACAGGAGGAAGTCGCGCACGTGTTCCCGAATGAGTGCGGTTATGATACCGGTATGGAAGACGGAATGATTTTTTCCGGTCCGTGGCTGACGGCTATTATTTCTCGTGAAGAATGTGAGTCCGACGTGGAAATAAAACACTCCCTGAAAACAGCAGCGCATGAGGTTTTTCTTGGGATCGAGTCTTGCGCGACCGTTCACTCTAGTCCCGGTTTCCTCGCGCGAGCGGTCCTCCCCGCAGACGGAAAGTCGGTTTACCCGAACTCGTCACGAGATCAGTATACTCACGCAGTTCACGGAATGTGGCATTATTATCACAGTCCGTTCTGTCAGGGAAATGAACTCTGGCCGGCTGATGAAGCGGAAAAGGAACGTATCCGGAAGGTATTGAGTCTCATCGCGGATCGAATGATGAAGAATGTTATTCCGGAAAATGACTATGACTCGCTTCGTCTTGACGGCTCACGTGACACACGGGGAATTTCGCGGATGTGGAACGTTGCGGCTCATGAAGCAGCGCGCCTCCCCATGATTTACGCGGCTGCGTGGGATACATGTCGGGAAAGTACATCGGAAGAATTACAGAAAAAGTCGGAAACGTATTATAAAGCGTATCGAAAATATATCACGGAAGCAGTGGACCAGTCGCTCGCACTCGATGAGGGTACGTTACGCCGACTAGTGATGACGTACGCTCTGTTACAGATGCAGAGTTCACTGGAACTTCTGTATCAACTGGAAACGGATGCGGATACTCAGAAGAAAATCATTCAGGGAATGGAAATGTGTTTCGACATCGCGACACAACGGATTCAGAAGGCGGAACACGACTCGAAAGGACTGGACATGACGTTCCTGTTTCAGGATTGGCGCATTAATGGAGGCGGAATACCGTGGGCGACACCTGTACGTAAAATCTGGTACTCACCCCGTGAAAGTGGCGAGGCTGCTTTAACCCAGCTTCTCTGTCCGACACGAAAATTCCCGG
This sequence comes from Planctomycetia bacterium, assembly GCA_030527705.1. GTDB lineage: Bacteria > Planctomycetota > Planctomycetia > Pirellulales > Thermoguttaceae > RGIG3701. Next base: position 5,589 of record JAUNAI010000100.1, read on the forward strand.
AAGAAAGTCGTGAACTGTTATACCGTGCCATTCTCCGCATTAACCCCGACCGTGTGGCGACGAGCGGCATTTTTTACCTCGTTTCCGCATGGTGGAATGATGAAGTTAGACGAGAACACGACTGAAACCATTAAATTTCATACGGTTCTCGCAGATTTTCACAGAAATGAATGAGATTTCAGGAAGTGAGAATGACTTGAGTTACTGAGTCCTCTACTTGTCGAGTTCCTATATTCCCCTACTTTCCACAAGAAAACAGATTCCACAGATATAAATATATTAGATATTTATATCTGTGAAAATCTATAAGTTTTGTGGGAAATTTAAAATCATCGGTTTTCAGTGAATTCCGCGAAATATAAATAACCTTTCTCGTTGGGGAAACGTTCCTTATACCGTTTCTTATTCTTTCTTACTCCGGCTGTTTCCGTAACTGCATCCATTCTGCATGATATGCAGTCCCTGTTTCATCATCAACACGCTTAAACGTGTGGGCACCGAAATAATCGCGTTGCGCCTGAATCAGATTCGCAGAGAGGCATTCACTTCGGTAACCGTCATAATAGGAAAGCGCACCGGAAATGGCCGGACATGGGATTCCATACTCGACAGCTGTCCGAACGACATTTCGCCACGCTTCCTGAGCGCCAGTCACTTCCGCCTTGAAGTAATCGTCCAATAACAGATTTTCCAGTTGCGGATTCTTGTCGAAAGCGTCCTTGATTCTCTGGAGGAAAACCGCACGAATAATGCAACCACCGCGCCACAGCAACGCAATCGGTCCGTACTGGAGGTCCCAGTCGTCCGCTTCCGCAGCCATTCTCATCTGGACGTACCCTTGTGCATAAGAGCAGATTTTTGACGCATACAACGCCTTTCTCACCTGTTCGATGAAGTCTTTCTTACATCCCTCGAACGGTTTCACTTCCGGACCCACGAGAACTTTCGACGCCGCCACACGAGCTTTTTTCTGCGAGGAAAGTGAACGTGCATACACTGCCTCCGTCACCAACGTACTCGGAGCACCGAGATCCAACGCAAGCTGAGACATCCATTTTCCCGTCCCTTTCGCACCCGCCATGTCCATGATGTAATCGACGAGGTAACCACCGGTCTTTTCATCTTTCACGCTGAAAATGTCACGTGTGATCTCAATCAGGTAACTATCTAAATCACCACGGTTCCATTCCGCGAATACATCGTAAAGCTCATCGTTCGACAGTCCCAGAATGTTCTTCATGAGCCAATACGCTTCGGAAATGAGCTGCATATCACCATACTCGATTCCGTTATGGACCATCTTCACATAATGCCCAGCACCACGAGGACCAATCCACTCACAGCACGGTAAATCCTGATTCGGTCCAACTTTTGCGGAAATGCTCTGGAAAATATCCTTAATGAACGGCCACGCCTCTTTCGACCCGCCCGGCATGAGGCTCGGTCCCTTACGCGCACCTTCTTCACCGCCCGACACACCAGTTCCGACATACAGAAGACCTTTCGATTCCACATACTTCGTACGACGGTCCGTGTCACGATAATGAGTGTTACCACCATCAATGATAATGTCACCCGGTTCCAGAAGCGGCAGAAGTTCCTCGATCACCGCGTCAACTGCCGCATTCTTCGGATACAACGCGACTTCCGGTGCCGGAACGGGGTCTTTCGACTGAATCATGAGCATGATTTTACGCGGACGTTCCAGATTTTCGACCAGTTCTTTCAGCGAGTGGCATCCCACAATCGCTTTTCCCTGCGCGGCTTCTGAGTTGACGAAATCATCCACTTTAGAAGTCGTACGATTAAATACCGCAACACTGAAACCGTGGTCGGCCATATTCAGAACAAGATTCTGACCCATCACAGCCAGACCCATTAATCCGATTGAGCATTTTGCCATTATTAGGGATTCCTTTTTGAAAAATTTCGTCGTTTTATAGTTTTCTTCGTTTTTTTTAAGGGAATATTCACGTGAAATACTCCCTATAATGGAATAAAAGTCACCTTCATTCCATACACCTTCTTATTATACATTCCCCACTCTCCCTGTCAAGCGGGGGAGGCGATTTTTTATCAGTCCATATATCTCTTGAATATCAGTTATAGAACTGTTATGTAATGAAGTCTGCATCACCTCATAATATGATCACCTCATATCATGTTCTAATTCCTGAACTCCATACATTATATCACTGCGGAATCCGTGTGTATGTTACTGTGGAATTTGCATGTATATCACTGCGGAATCTGCGCGACTTTTCCGTCATTCCGAGAGCCTAAATACTCATGCGTTTCTGGCTCGATACTATATGAAATGGACTGAACAGAGCCGTCACACATAACCATTCCGAAAGCGCCCGCATGACAACTTCCGAAATGGGAACTATTTTCATAAACACCGGACCTATCCTGATAGGCCATATAACCTGTCGTGGCAAGACGGTAAGAGTCCCAGTCTGCACCCGTGAAAATCGCTTCATTATCTGAGCTGGACGCCCCAGTTTCGTAATAATCAGGGTTCAGATACTTTTCACCAATTAAATATGTGTTCGTCGTTCCATCACGAACTTCGCTAATGGAAACTTCACTGGCACCGAAAATAACTCCCTTCGAGCGTGCTGATGGACTACCAAAATCGTACGTCTTTCCCGTCGAGTAATTCGGAATGTCATAATTGTTGTAGGAATCTCCACTGTTACACCCATAATCCGTTTTCGCAGACATCGGCGTCGGGGCAGAGTTCACTACATCCGTTCCAGCCGTATATAGTTTACACGTACGGCGTGACGGACAGAGAAAAATTGGTAACGGTGTTTCCGCACGCTGTTTCGCTCCCTGTTTCTGCGTATTCGATTCTGTTCCTGGGTCACCGTCAGCACCGAGCTGATACATGGCATTCTGTTCCATAAATGGTAAGAGAGAATAGGTCCAGCCCCCCATCTGCTGCTTATTGAACCCTGCGTCCGGGTCTCCGGCGAACCGCCAGTACCAACCGCCAGTAGGATAATGACGTGCGGCACTTTCAAGATTCAGCGACGCGAGTCCCATCTGCTTCAGATTATTATTACACTGCATTCTTCTTGCCGCCTCACGTGCCTGTTGGACTGCTGGAAGTAATAGTCCGACCAGCATTCCGATAATCGCGATAACGACTAAAAGTTCAACTAACGTGAATCCTCGTTTCATTTTCTTCCCCCTTATTCCCCTAATTGATTTACATAATCCCGGATATATTCACATGCAGGAACGGCGACGGTACCATGATTCGTGCTATCATAGCTCCGTATTTCCACCTCTTTATGTCCCTTGATCGTCCGTAACATAGCGGCGAAAAGGTAATTTTCCTCCACACGTCCCTGCCATTCCAGTTTCGGGTCACCTACCAGAAGGTGCATGTTCGGACATGGTTTCGTCGTGTAAAATAGCGGAGCCATCTCGTCAATCTGTAACGGATTATTCGCACCAGAAGTCCGCGTTGCGTCACGACGTTCACCGACTACTTGAAAGTGTGTCGTCATTTGACCACTGACCGGGAGTGAGGCGTAAATATCCATGTTCGATTTGCCGAATTTCGCGAGATACCGTGCGTCCAGAGCTACCATCGCTGCGAGATACCCACCTGCCGAGTGTCCTGCAACGCAGACTTTTTCGGGATTCCCACCGTATGCGGAAATATTCTCCAGAACCCACGCGACCGCAGCTGCCGCATCAAAAATCGCTTCCTGACACCGCGCCCTTGGGAACAGGCGGTAATTTACCGGCACGACGAGAAACTTCTGATTCAGAAACTGTCCCGGAATATGTCGATTTCCACCCGACAGCCCGCCACCATGGAACCATACCACTACCGGTACTTTCTGCGACACCGATTCTGCTTGGTTTTCGGTTTCATTTTCCGTTCCGTTTTCCGGTTCGTTATCCGTTTCGGTTCCTAACCTATTTTTCGGCCGATACACGTCCAGTCGGCAACGCTCACGCGCATACACCTCATCTCCTACTATCGGCATGGTTTCCGTATAATACAGAATATCTGCCGTCGGTTTTTCGGTAACTTTCTGTATTTTTTGAGTTATTTCTCGAGATACTTCCTGAGTTCCTTTCTGGAAGGCTTCCCGAGATACTTCCTGAGAAATTTCCGACGTTTTCTTTACTGTTTCCTGTGCGAAAATACTCGAAAACAGCCCCAGTATCCCGAAAAAACACCCACCCAGTGCGATTTTCCCGAAACGTGACCACACCCCAATTCGTTTTGACGTAAAATTTCTTTTCATGGCGGGAATCCTTGTTAAATAGGACCTAAACGAAACAGAAAACTGAAGTGGAATAAAAAATACGGGAATCCTAAAACATAATTCCCCAAATATGATTATACCTTAAAGTCTCTTTCCTGTCAAGTCTCCTTCTTTCAAAAAAAATATTACATTTCTAGCATTTTCATAAATTTCATCGGAATTTTAACTTCGTTAATTTACGGGCTATTCTTGATATTCGACGTAGTGAATCCGTTTTTTCATCGGTTACCTATTCTTCTCCGTTCTTTCATACTATTTTTTCTCGTGTGAACGTCGAACGAGATGTAGTAATGAAAAAAAAGAAAGAAGCATTCCAAGTCCCAACCCAATTCCGAGACAGATAAACGACGTGCCCAGTTTCTGATCTATCCACCATCCGACGAGTGTCGGAAGAACGAACTGCATTCCGACACCTGAGATTTCCGCCGCCCGCGAAAATCCGATCGCCCACGCCGCCCGAATATCTTTCTCTTGAACATCTTCCGGTAAATCATCTCTATAAACCGACGGATCCTGTTTCATCATTTTTCTCCTGATTCTAAGGAAGTGCGACACGTTTCTTATCTTGCGTCGCACTTCTCTTCTCGACTTTCCTGATTCTTATTTTACCACTTTACCATCTTATTATCTTCTTATTATCTCTTTATCTCATCATTCGTCCACGCATCCGATTCGCTCGGAATCCGTTCAGCAGGACTTCTTTTCGTGGTGTCATTTCCTCCGTCCGCTCTGGCTTGTTCGGCTTGCCCGTGTATTCCACGTCCCAGCCCTGCCACTCACGGAAAGCATGATAACTCCAGTCCCAGCCGTACTCCTCGAAAAGCTCGATACAGTCTGCGATAAACTGTTCAGAACCCGGTGCCCAGCGGATACAGCTGAACTCCGCGACGTAAATCCGTGCCCCCGTTAATTCTTGGAATTTAATAATCGGCTCCATCTGTTTCCGCAGAAATTCCTTATCCCACCCATGTTCCGGATTCGGGTAGGACAAGTACGTTTCCTGATTCGTATTTAACTGGTGTGTCAACTCGAACGGCTTATAAAAATGCGGGCTGTAGATGATATTTTTGTATGGAAAAACTTCCATAAATTCCATATATTCTGCGTTTCCTGCTCCGTCGCAGTCCACGATAATCGGCCGACGTGGGTCAATTTCACGAATTGCCGCAATGAGTCGGTGATACTGCTCATTCAACGACGGTCCACCCGGCTCGATGTCCCTCGAAACGGGTTCATTCATGAGATTATAACCGAAAAGGTTGGGGTGTCCCTTAAAACGCCGTGCTGTCTCCTGCCAGAACTCAACCAACACGTCGCGTCCCTCTGGCGTTCCGAGAATCACCGGTCGGGAACCACTCATGGTGTGAACGTCCAGCACGACGAAAAGATGATGCCGATTCGCCATTTCTAACACTTCCGCCATCTGGTCGAAACGTTTCCAGAGTAATTCACGTGCCTGTTTCGCGTCTCGTAAATCACCCAGTCCCATCTGCCAGCGAATTAGGTTTCCACCCCATTTTTCGATTTCCGCGAAATCCTCTTCCCGCGGACCATTTACCGTCGACGGGGACATGACACCACGCATTCTGGGAAGTTGCTGGACAGTGTACTGCGCCTGCGGAACGTTTTCTTGCGTAAAAATAGAGGCTGGAACCTGATGTCCGCGACGTAGCCGGATATTTTTAATCGCGAAATGCCCATTCGCGCCCTGAATACCGAGTTCTAAATGCGGATTCGTCACGTTTTCTCCCCAACCAGCTTGAGACTTGGAGTGCGTCCAGTCCATCGTTCCCCACTGATCTTGTCCTGCCGGACGTTTCTGAAGTGACGGCCAACAGTCATCCGCCGAGTTTCCGGGCAGATTAAACTGAAATTTTGCCCCGTAATATGTCTTCACCGGTTTCGGGATGTCCGAGAAACAGAAATCCGCCTCTACGACCACGAAATGCCCACGAAATTCTTCATTCAGAGATTCTAGTGAAATCGGAATCATGGCCGTTATCATTCCCTCTTCTTTCGGCACCTCCACGAAAAGCGTGTCGCCTTCCACGCGCGCATACTTGCATCTCTTAATCACATTCTGAACTTCCGGGTCCTGAAAATCGACTGTATAAACCGTCTCATTTTCCGTGTTTTCCGTTTTTTTAGCCTTTTCCGTATCACTCGCAGCTACGGAAATCGCACTCGTTGCCATCATGATACCGACTACGAGAAGAGCGTAACACACCCACTGAAACCATTCTTTTTTCATCAGTTTATCCTTTATCCTATTCTTGATAATATTATAACCTTTTTAGTAAACAGATTAACTGGACATTTTATAATCCATGTATTATAATCTGTACGTTACGCACGTGATTATTCACTCCCGTCGAGCCTGAATCCAGAACCAGAAAAACAGCCCGCAGATGGTGAGCCAGACTGCTGGGTGACGCCAGATTGGATGCCGAATTTCCAGTGTCTGCGTTCTTTTCCATCTCTCTTCCTGTGCTCGGAGCGTCAGGGTGATTTCCTCTGCCATTTCCGTCACGGTCATTTTCGCAGGAGCCAGAACTATTCCGCCAGTAAATCTGGCCCATTCCGCCATCATTTCCCATTCCGCTGCAGTCCGTAGAAACTCCACTTCCTGCCCCGGAATCCGTCCTGTTCCGTGTTCTCCTGCATCCCGTACTTCTATCATTTCCGCGACCGGAATTTCCGCCGTTTCCGGAGTCCCTGCGGTTACAGCCGTTTCCGGAATTTCCGTCGTTTCTGACTTTTCTGACGTTTCTTACGTTTACGTCTTATTTACCTTTCCTATTTTTTCTCCATTTTCTTCTTGACATAGTGCGTGAATCGACTGAACCCAGTACTCGCGGTATTTTTCTTCATTCCTTTTCCGCCACCGCCAGAAATTATCCGTGCTGTGAAATAGAACCGTCACCGCTCCATTCCGTCCGCGAATTGCAATCGGCACACGCTCCGCCTTCTTTTCC
>JAUNAI010000100.1:12902-13129 GCA_030527705.1 Planctomycetia bacterium
AACTATTTCCATTACCGTTTCCGCTCCAGATAGCACATTTTTCAATTTCCAGAAAGAGTATACATTCAGCTCCGTCTCTTCTTCTGTCCTATTCTGAAAACTGGAATTTCGGTCATCACCGACCAATGAAGCACCGAAAAACGTAAATGTAACCTCCTTACCCTTCAGACTTTTCTGCCCTGCTCGATTTTCTCTCTCTTCCGTGGTCCAGCTTATTCCCTGAAATG
>JAUNAI010000453.1 GCA_030527705.1 Planctomycetia bacterium
TCCGTCATTTTCAAGATTTTATCCGGCGTCAGTTCTGCGAGTGACTGAAAGTCCACGCGTTTTTCTAGAAAATGATATTCTGGAAGATTTCCAGACTGAATTTCTTTCCAGAGTTCTGCGCTCGGACCATATTTTCCGAAAATGGCTTCCCGTGCGCGTCCGTCGTCATCATATCCGGGATGCCCAGCGCCGATAAGGACATCGAGATTCCCGTCACGGAGCATGTCGGTGAGCATTTTCTGTCCCTCTTTCCGCTCGAGACTGTGAGCTGCCACGGTCGCCATCGTTGCGCTCGCGATCTGAAATGAGGTGACAGCACCAGTCCGGTAACCGTTCTTGTGGAAAATTTCGGCGATGGTCATCAGTTTTTCGTCGTTCGGGCCGATTCCAATTCTTCCGTTTCGAGTTTTTACCCCGGTCATCATCGCGGTACCTGTAGATGCGGATTCCGGTGGAATGAAAGCAGGTTCTTTCTCGTAAAACGGAATGTGAAGATTCTTGAATTCTTTCCAGTCTGCTTCCGGTTCATAGAAACTTTTTTTGTGAAAAGTCGCTACAGAAGCATTTTTCCACGGTGATTTCTGATAAAATAAGCCCGTCGGAGACCCTGTCATGAAATCCGCAGCAGCGTAAAAAGAGCCGAAACCCGCTCCGTCGGCAATCATGAGAATGATGTTCTTTTTTCGCGTCGGAGAAGTCTCGGAGGCTGGAACCATTTTCACGCCCGGTTTCAGTTCCGATTCGGAGGCAATTTTCGTCGTTTTTTCTGCTTCCACTTCCGCGATGTTTTCGGATTTCAGTTCCGATTTTAGGTCCGATTCCGTCTCATTTGGGGCGTTTTCTACTTTTTTAGGAGCGTTGAGGTCGATAACGACGTACTCTTCCTCATCTTCCTTCTCTTCGTCCTCATCCATGGCGGAAGAGGTTTTGACGGCGTTTTGAGCTTTTTCCATAAGTTTCGCGCCAGCGTCACAGCCAGTCATCAGAGGAAAAAGAAGTCCGAACACCAGTAAAATAATGGTGAAAATAGGCGGAAATGGGAGTGAAAACGTGTAGGAATGGGATTTTGAAACGGACATGATTGCTCCTGAGTCGGGAATTGTCAACGTTTTATGGACAAGACGATTATTATATATTATACCCGAAATTAGGGAAAATAACAGGTTATATGGAGAATTTTTGGGACTTTTTTGTTTTTTTTTGATAAAAAATTTGCATTAAGGAAGAAATCGGAGTATAATATTAAGAGAAAAATCGGGGGAAATTTTATGTCGCAGATTATTACCATTCCTTTTCAAGAAAAAGTAACCGTCCGGATGCGGAGCGGGATGGGGGAGGGTGTGGTTTCTACGACGGAGTTACGCCCACATCCGTTTTTTGCTGGCCCGGAGAATTATGATGCCTGTATGGTCGTTTCCGAGGTGATTCGTGATTCTTCGGCTCCATTTCCGATTTTTATTCATGCTCCTGCCGGTTACGGAAAATCACATCTGGTGGAAGGGGTCTTGATTGCGTGGCTCTCGCGGCATGAAGAGAAGTTCGGGACTCTTATATCGGCTCAGGAATTCGCACGGGAGTGGGGGACAGCTCAGAGAATGCGGACGCCGGAAGAATTTATCGGAAAGTATCACGCGCAGGATTTTCTCGTTCTGGAGGATTTACAGGCGATCACGACGCATACATCGACGCAGGAACAGCTCGCACGGACGTTTGACGCGCTTGGAAAGCGGGACGCTTGGATTCTGGTGACCGCTACGCAGCCGCTGGAGACGCTGGCATTAGAACAGGGGTTACTTTCTCGCTTACGGATGGGGGTGTGTCTGGAAATTACGTTGCCGACAGTGGAGACGAGAGAGATAATTCTGCATCATGTCATTTCTGAGAAGAAAATTGCGATTTCATCGGGTGCATTACAGAATTTTATCACGCAGGCGGAGAGTGAGGAACTCTCGACGGGTGACATGCTCTTCCAGTTCCAGAAAATGGATATGATGCGGAAAGTAACGCATAATGAGGAAATTGCGGAAACGGAAGTGACGCAGATTTTTTCGGAAAACGCCTCTAAGACGGTCGTGACGGTGAAACAGATTGCGCAATTGGCGGCGAAGTTTTATAAAATTCGTCTTGCCGACCTGCGGAGTAAATCGCGGAAAACAACGCTGGTTACCGTGCGTGATGTGGTTTATTTTATGGCTAGACGTTATACGGACGCGACGCTGGACGAAATTGGAACGTATTTTGATGGTCGGGACCACACAACAGTTTTACATGGCATTTCTCAGGCGGAACGGTTGATTCAGAATGATGAAGAAGTCCGCCGATGTGTCGAGTTTCTTGTTCAAGAATTGGGACTTTCACGGAGTCTGCGGTCATAGAGAAATAGGATGAATCTAAGAGAAATAG
>JAUNAI010000454.1 GCA_030527705.1 Planctomycetia bacterium
GGGGGAGTGTGAGGGGGAAACAATTTTGCAAAAATGTTTCCCTCCTCACCAGCGTCACGACATGACGGGTAACAAGTTTCTGAATCTTGCATCGTCCTCAGTAATATTCCTGCACGTATTTTAGGAGAAAATCATGAAATCCGGCCTGTTTTACATGTTGATGACTTGCGCACTTGTGCTCTGCCCGTTTACGGTAAGTGCCGAGAGCCAGGAGGAACGCAACATTCGTGCGGCAGAAATCGAAAACCGTGCAAAAGAGATTCTTCCCATGATGGTCGAGAACTTTCAACTCGTTCCGCCCGTCACGGATCGTGCTTTCTGGGACGATTTTGCTGAAACGGATACCGGCAGGAATGCAGTCAGAGAGGCGGAAGCGTCGTGTCAGAAACCGATTCCCGAGTTAAAGGACGCGTGGTATCTTGAGTATTCACAGGACGGAAACCGCACTCATTACGAGGAAGCGATAGGACGCCGAAATGGTGCGTTCCGGTATCTGGTTTATGCCGAGTGCGCGGAGAATCAGGGACGGTTCATGCCGCGAATTGAAGAATATATCCGCGTTTTTGCCGCCGACAGAAGCTGGGTTTCGCCCGCTCACGACCCCGGTCTGAAAACGTTTAACGGAAAGCACGAAATCGATCTGGCCTCAAGCGCTTTTTGTTGGCAACTCGCGCTGGCTGGTCAGATTCTGGAGACGAAAATGTCGTCAGAGACGCGCGAAATTTTGGATAAACAACTCAGAATCCGGTGTTTCGAGCCGTTCGAGAATAGCGTGTTACGGAATGACCCCTATTTATGGTGGATTACCAGCGAAAATAACTGGAATGCCGTCTGTCTTGCGGGCGTGACCGGAGCGGCTCTCGCGAACCTGAAATCACCTGAAAAACGCGCTTGGTATCTCGCCGCCGCCGAAAAATTCATCCGTTATTCGACCGACGGGTATTCCAACGACGGTTACTGCTCCGAGGGCGTTTCCTACTGGTGTTACGGTTTCGAGAATCAGATTGCGCTTTCCGAGCTTTTTCGGCGTGTGACGGCTAACCGCGTCCGACTGCTGGACGATGAAAAGTTGCGGAAGGTCGCGTGGTACGGATTCTCGATTGAGATTGTGCCGGGAATTTCGCCGACGTTTGCCGACTGTGCGGTAGACGCGCGCCCAGACGCTTATATTCGCGCTTTTTTGAATCGCTATTACGATTTTCACCTTGGTTTTTATGATAGCGGAATCGGTCTTCAGAACTGGAGTTTCTCCGATTTTGGCATATTCCACCTTGCCAGAACGGAACTTCCGGAAAGTCCAGCGCCGGGGCGGGATGAGCCGAACCGGATGTGGGAGGAGCGCACGTGGTTTCCGGACGCGCAGGTGCTCATCTGTCGCCCGCATGGACTGATGAAAGGGTGGACAAATTTTGAAAATAATGGGGCTACGCGGTTGGCATTAAAGAATTATGACGGACTTGCCGTTGCTATGAAAGGCGGACACAATGACGAGTTGCATAATCATAATGACGTCGGCTCATATATCGTCGTTTACCGTGGCACTCGCCCGTGTCTCGACTTGGGGCGCGAGGTTTACACCCAGCGCACTTTCAGTCCGCGACGGTATGAGAGCGATCTGCTCAACTCGTGGGGGCATAACGTGCCGATTGTGGCGGGACAGCTTCAGAAAACGGGGCGCGACGCCGCAGCAAAAAATATCGAAACGGAATTTACTGATGAAAAAGACGTGTTCCAATTCGACCTGCGCGACGCGTATCAGGTGCCGGAGTGCGAGCGACTGGAACGGAAATTTGTGTACGACCGGACGGGAAAAACGTCGCTGATGGTGGAGGATTCTGTGGAGTTCTCATCGCCGCAAACGTTCGAGACGGCAATCGTAACGATTGAGCCGTGGCGCGTGTCGGAGAAGTCGCCGTCCGTGTTAATTTTCGGTTCCGGCGATACGGAAGTTCGTGCGAAAATCGAGATTTTCATCGACGGAAAGCGGATGAAAGCGTCTAAAGTGATGAAACTCGTCGAGTCGGGTTACGAGTCGGACTTCCGCGACCGTTCCGTCGCCCGTCGAATCGGAATCGCACTTAAAAAACCGGTGAAGAATGCGACAGTGAGAATCACGTACGGTATATAGCCCCTCCATTTAAAGCCTGCTTTATTAGCCTGAAATTTCATACCTGAAAAGGTAAAAAACGTGAATATGTCGTAAAATACGGCATGAAACCGACATTTTTAGTCAAAATTAAAATAATATAGTGTATTTAACGCGGAAACAAAAAGTCATTAAATCTCCCATGGATCTCACAGACTTTCGCAGAAAGGAGTGAGATTTCAGGAAATGAAAATGATTTAGGACACCAAGTTTTTTGCTTTCCGGGACCCCGTATTT
>JAUNAI010000455.1 GCA_030527705.1 Planctomycetia bacterium
TTCATCATCTTCATCATAACTGTCTCGGTAACCATTCAGATAATTTTCCTCATCGTCACTTTCATCGTCATTCTCATTTTCACGATCTTCATCATTTTCATTCTCGTTTTCACTGTCGCTGTCCAGAAGATGGAAGATGATACGATTTTCGTTATCATCATTACCGTCCATGTTATCATTATCCATACTTTCCGCGAGATCGTTTATGTCGATATTATATTTCTCCAGAATTTGGCGCAGATGACGGAGTTTCTGTCTTAGATTGGCAGCGTCGACAATACAGTCTTCATCACCTGTTTCGTGGGCGAGAGTGATAGCTTGTTGAATATTCTCTTCCGCTTCTTCGATTTTCTTCATCCGCATCAGAATAACAGCTCGATTCAGGTAAGGACGTGGCCAGGCAGGTGCGTTTTCAATCGCGGTGTTTAGGTAATCCAGTCCCTCTTCCAGGCGGCCAAGCAGAGAGAGCAGGTGTCCCAGATTATTTAATGCCGGGACATGAGCCGGTTCCAGCTCAACGACACGCTCAAAATCCTCGATTGCAAGTTTAATTTTCCCTTCATTCGCACGAACGGTCCCACGGAAATTTAAAACACGTACATTATCCGGTTCCAGATCCAAAATCTGTTCCATTAACGTGCGAGCTTCCTGAAATTTTCCCATATAGCTGAGAATAACGGCCTTCTCCGTCAGAGCAGGCACGAATTCCGGCAAGATTTCCAACGCCTGATTCAGTTTTTTCAGCGCATCTTCCGTACGGAAAAGAGAATTCAGTGTTAATGCACAAGCGAAAATCGGTTCGACATTATTTTGGTCACGTTCCGCGACGAATTCGAAATCCTCGAGTGCTTCTTCATGTCTGCGTAATCCCATTAGGAAAGCGCCATGCTGGAAGCGTAATCGCAGATTTTCCGGATTTTTTTTGATAAGTGCGTCGCAATACTCGAACGCTTCCTGTTCTCTATCCAGAGTTATCATTCCAGCAATTTTTTGAATCTGTAACTCGGTATTATCTGGTGCGAGTTGCAGTGCACGTTCCACATCTTCGAGTGCAGACTCCGGTAATCCGAGCTGCATTTTCGCTTCCGCGGCGAGAAGCAGTGGGTGGATGCTGGTTGGATTCAGTTGATGAACTTTCTGAAAATCGACAATTGCCGCCTCGAAACGTTCCATGTGAAGATAGCATTCTCCACGTCCGAAGAACGCTTCATCATTTTCTGGCATTTTTTCCAGTACGAAATTAAAATCCTCGAGTGCATTTTCATACTGTTTTAATTGGGTCAGACACACTCCCCGTTTTACGCGGAATGATAATTCTTCAGGAACGAGTTTTAAGAGCATGTTGGACGTTTCTAGCGCACCCTGTATATCCTGTTTCAGGATCATCAGTTCTAGACGCTCGGAGAGTGCATGAAGATTCTGCGGGTTCTTTTCCAGTAAGCGATTTATATAGGTTTCCGCTTCCTCCAGATTTCCGCACCGTCGAAATATCTGATATGCGCCCATCAGGTTTTCCTGATCGTCCGGGTCCTGTTCAAGTAAAAACAGAATATCCTCTTTCGCTTCCTCATAACGCATTTCTGCTTGAAGCGCGATAATCCGCAGGCGGCGACCGTCTAGATTTTCCGGTATTTTACGTAATAATTCATTACATATCGGTAACATTTCTGCATGCCGACTCTGCGCGAACAGCGTCACTGTGAGGTTTATCATTCCGTACGTATTTTCCGGATCCAGTTTTCGTAATTTTCGGAAATCCGCTTCTGCTTTTTCTAATTGATGTCGAATTAGATAAATCACTCCACGTGCGTTGTATACTTCTGCATTCGCGTAGCCGTCGCGGATGACTTCTGAAGAAAATTCGATAATTTCATCGAAACGCTCAAGATGATGTAGACAGACCAGTACATCATGTACCGATTCCTGTGTATGAATCCGATTTTCATAGGAACATTTCAGCTCAGGGAGGGCTTCTTCGTAACGATTTTTACGACGTAGAATTTCCCCAATCAGTCGGGTACTTATATGAGATTCAGGATACCTTTCCCGAATTTTACGGAACAGCCACAACGCGGTATCCAGCCGATCCGCATCATATTCCGTTATTGCGTACATAAGTAATGCCTGTTCATTTATCGGATTCAGGACCAGAATTTTCTCAGAAAAGGAACGAATTTCCGATAAGCTCAGCTTGTCGATGGGTAAATAGGTTAATTTCTCTAAAGTTTTCTCGTAATCCTCTAGATTCTCTGCCGTGATATTCGGAAACTCTGCGAGTAACTGTTCCTTCTGAGAAACTCGTATGTTTTTCGGTTCTTTTTCCGTTCCGTTTCCATTTTCCGTTCTGGCTTCTGTTTCTATAGGGAGACAGGCT
>JAUNAI010000456.1 GCA_030527705.1 Planctomycetia bacterium
TGGTGTTTCCTGCTCTATCGCCGATAAAAACAGAAGAGTTTCCTCGTCTTCACTGTTATGGTCTACCGTTTGGCTCTTCACGTCAGATATACTGTCCAACGGAGACGAAGTTACAGAGGGTAATACTGGGGCTACTGATTTTACAGAAGACTCGGGCACTCGAGGGGCTGACGTAACAGGAGGCTCGGGCACTCGAGGGGCTGACGTGACAGGAGGCTCTGAACTCTTGTGTACAGTTGATTTGGGTGGTAATACAGGTGCGATTGCGGAAGACGATATTTGCAACTCGGACGCCTGACTTGTCTGTTCGTTCCTAAGTTGCTGATCGTACTCACGTTTTTGAGCAGGATTGAGCAAGCATACTCGCGCTTTTGCCACTTCATTCAGGAGACGATGGATATATTCCGCATACTTCCCGGTTTGCATGGAACGTAAAAACATAGTGCGTCCATCTGCGGTATTTGAAATCACCTCAACATCATTTTCGAAGAGGGAGATTCCTAGCAACACATAGTAATTTGGTGAGGTACAATCCACTGGAATACCAAGAAATTTGTGATACGGATTAAATTTTGAATTGTGATTATCCATCATGATGTCTTTTCCCCGATTTTTCGTTCAGTCAACAACAGTAGCCTAAAAATATATATTGGAAAAAAATACAGTCTCTTGTGAAATATCAAAAAATAAATCTTTACAAAAATGAAGCCATACCACTGTTTATAATACAACAAGCGAGAGATTTTGTCAATATCCTTATAAAAAATTTCTTCGTATTAATGAAATAAAAGTCAACGTTACCTATAATAAATTTCCACACGTATTAAAACCTTTCATTATTATCGCAATCGTAACATAATCATAACGCAATCGCAAAATCGGTGCAACCCGTACAGGGTGAACTTTTGAGTAGTTTTAAAGTTTTTTTCTGGAATATTTTGGAAAAAAAACTGGCGAAAGGCAAAAAAATGTGGTTTATTAGTAGTGAAAGAAAACCGGGTCCTCCAACACGTCCGAAAGGGCGAGATTTTATGAACAGCAGTATTTCCATCCTGTTTGTCGATGACGACCCTCAAGTGCTGCGTTCGAGCGCTGAGTGGCTTGGCTCCTATGGCCACTCCGTTCGACAGGCTCACAGCATGGAAACGGCCGTCGACACACTGACCGAATTTCCGATAGATCTGGCATTCGTCGATCTTCGGCTCGGTCACGAAAGCGGTATGGATGTGCTGCTGTTCATAAAGGAGACCTCTCCAGAAACCCCGGTCGTCCTTCTTTCAGGTCTCGCAACGATAGAAGATGCCGTCACTGCACTGCGTCTCGGAGCACTCGATTTCCTGACGAAACCGCTTCTGGATAATAAGATTCTTGAGATTATCGAATCCGTTCAGAAAGCGAAAACCGAAAAAAAGACGGAAAATAAATCAGAAAATAAACCCGAGAATAAACCCGAGAATAAACTAGAAAAGCAGACAGTTAAAAAAACAGAAAAAGTTACCGTTTCTGAAATTTTAGAAACTCCGAAAAACTCCCCAATTCAGACACTTTCTGCGTGGGAACCAGTCAGGAACGGAATTATCGGAAAAAGCTCTGCCATGTCAGCCATTTATGAAATCGTGGAACGGATAGCCGACACACGCGCCACGGTCCTGATTACAGGTGAGAGCGGGACGGGAAAATCACTCCTAGCGCGTGCCATTCATCGAGCAAGTCGCCGTCAGAACGCGCCGTTCGTGGAAGTTGCTTGCGGAGCATTACCAGACACCCTTCTGGAAAGTGAACTTTTTGGCCACGAAGCTGGAGCATTTACAGGTGCGGTCTCCAAGAAAATTGGACGTTTCCTTCAGGCAGACGGTGGAACCATTTTTTTGGACGAAATTGGAACTGCATCGCAGGCATTACAGATTAAATTACTCCGTGTTTTACAGGAATTCGAGTTCGAGCCAGTCGGTGGGACGAAAACCCATCACATCGACACGCGTGTCATTCTCGCTACGAATGAAAACCTTGCTCAGGCGGTCGCGGATGGAACGTTCCGACAGGATTTATTTTACCGGATTAACGTGATTAATCTGGAATTACCCCCACTCCGAAAACGGACTGACGACCTACTCCCGCTAGCAGAATTTTTCCTCAAAAAAGCGTGTCACGAGTCACACCGGACGGTGCATGGTTTTCTGCCTGAGACGGTAGAAATCATGATGCGTTACTCATGGCCGGGAAATGTGCGTGAGTTACAGAATGTCGTGGAACGGTCCGTGTTTTTAGGACGTTCTGAATGGGTAACGCCTGAAGACCTGCCCGCGTCAGTGCTGGATTTCCAGCATGAAAATTCACGAAGAAACGGCTTACAGGGAAATGATTCACAGAGAAA
>JAUNAI010000101.1:0-10831 GCA_030527705.1 Planctomycetia bacterium
GGTACAGGCTGAGAATGTTTCATTGACGGGAAATCAAGCTAATGAGCAATCGTGGAATGATGCGGCAACTTGGTCGAATAACGCTAAGCCTTCTGCAGATAACGATTATTTTGTTATCGGTCATATTCTCCGTACTCCGCAGGGGGTAAACGAGACATTCGGTGGTAAGTCGCTTACCCTTGGCAATTCTGAAACATCTGGCGAATTGATATTAAAGATGGGCGCGAAGGCAAAACCATGGGAGGGGGTTGTAACTATTAATGATCTACGTATTGTGAATGGTAGCATTGGACAAGGAGTCTATCGTAATTCAAAAGCGACGCTTAATGGAAATATCACGGTTTCTGGCAACGCTTATTTTAAAACAGGTACGGACAGTGGTTACGAAAATACAGATGCTCGCTCATTGATTGTTAATGCGCCGATTTCGGGTACAGGCACAATTTCAGTAAGTATAACTGGTCAAAAAACATCGACTACCCTTAACGGAGTTATTTCCGGCGATTTGTCTCTTGTCAAAATAGGGGATAGTCTTCTTACGCTTACTGGCGAGAATACATATACCGGTGGAACGACGATTAGCGATGGAACGATTAAGTTCACGAATAATAAAGCATTTGGTACCAGTGAGATTAAACTTGAGGGAGGAACCATATCCACGTCGGAAAATCGTACAACGGCTAATAAAATGAATTTCAAGGATGGGACAACGAGTACCCTCAATGTTAGTGCTGATGGTACACGTAAAATTTGGACAATTTCTGGTAACCTTACTGGAAACGGCAATGTGGTTATCTCTAAAAGCTCAGGTTCTTATCAGGATTGTTGGGTCAATTTTACCAAAAGTAACGCTGACTATACCGGTAAAATGACCGTACAAGGTAGGGTTGCTATAGGTAATACCTATAATGATAATGAAATTACATTAGGTACTCAGGCGATTACGCTTAGTGGTGGAATATTATTGAACCACAATAATAATGTAACTCTTACGAATGACATCGTATTTGACAAAAATGGTGGTACGCTCCGCGCCGGTTGGAATGGCAAAACTCTGACGCTTACCGGTAACTTTGATGCCTCGGCAGGTAATATTTCCATTGCTGAAGATAGTGGTGTTGTGTGTTTTAAAGGAAACACCATTACTGGTGGCAATGGTAAAGAAATCAGTGGTGGAGCTGGTGTTTCTATTCAAGATACGATCACTGTCAATGTGGAAAATGATCAATTTACGTGGAGACAACCTATTAAAGGAACTGGGGGAATAAAGAAAATTGGCAACGCGGCATTAGTTGTAACCGGTAACGAAAACACGTACACTGGCGGAACGCGAATCGAAGCGGGGACTGTTCGCGTCAAAAATCATAGAGGTCTTGCCGAAGGTGTTGTCACGATGGCAGGGGGAATTCTGCAAAACTATGGAACAAGTACCGAGAAATATTCTCCGACACTTAATAATAAAATCATCATAGAAGCGGGAAATATCGGTAAATTCATGGCGGGTTGGAATGCGGCATTAACTCTTGCTGGCGATATTACCGCGAATGGCGATATCGCAATCATGATGGATTCCGGCACGGTGAAGTTCAGCAACAACACGATTTCGACCGTTGCGGACGGAGCCAATACAGTCAACATTCTTGATGACAACTCGATTAATCCAACCGCGAAAGGTGGCGTTGCCCTTGTGAATACCGTAACGGCGAATGTTGTCGGTGAAAACCAGACGATTAACTGGCAGAATGTCATTTCCGGCGACGGCACCCTCAAGAAAACCGGAGTGGGCACGCTCACAATCTCCGGTGCGAACACGTTTACTGGCGGAATCGAACTTAACGCTGGCACGCTGAAACTCGCGAACGCGAACGCGGCAGGAACCGGTGGAATTACGATTACCGGCAAAAATGTTACGCTCGATGTGGGCGAGGCGGTCGTACCGTTGACGATTGCGAGTACCGGTACGCTTAGCCTAGATGATATGTTGACGATTACCGATTTCACATGGGACGGAACGTGGCTGGAAGGTATTGCGAGCACGACGGATTTAGGTTTCATCGATGCCGACAATGTGAATCTCGGAGAGAATGTGGTTCTTTCGCTGGATATTTTGGGTTTCACGCCGGAAGATGGTAACGAGTTTACGATTTTGACGGCGGATAATTACGCGGTTGAAGACGGTTTCGATTGGAACACGCTTCTTGACGAAAGTCTTTTAAGTAACTGGAATCTTGGACTGGTTGGCAACTTGCTCACTCTTGCTTACAGCAACAACTCCGGCGTTCCAGAACCCGCGACGTGGGTAATGTTGGCACTCGGAATGGCGGGAATTGTCGGTGTGAGACGGTTTAAGAAGTAAAAACGTAACATTTAGGATACTATTCGGTAATTTATGCGAATGAAATGTTCGTGATTTCAGAAATCACATGGGATAAAGTGTTTTTTTGCTTTATCCCTTTTTTCGTTCCATTTCTTTTTCACTCCCCCCCTTTACAAAACTTATTGGGTATGATACAATTATATTTATTCCATTGATTTATTCTTGGACTGCGAATAACTCGCTCGTTAATTATTCTCTTGAAAAAAGAGAAATTATTTTTTTACAAAAGGAATTATCAAAAATGGCAGATGCACAGGGCAACAAAATTGCGAAGAATTATTACGTTGATGTGAAACCGGAAACGAAAGGTTTCTATCTCAAGGGATTGACTGGTTATGACTGGGGTGTCCAGGACCGTATGACCCGTATGTTTGATAAGAAAAGCGGTCACACTGTCATGTTGGCGTTCGACCACGGTTATATTATGGGTCCGACGGCTGGTCTGGAACGGATGGACATTTCCGTGAAACCGCTGATTGAGTATGCGGACGTGTTGATGTGCACGCGCGGTGCGTTACGCTCTTGTGTTCCGTCTGATTCTAACAAGCCGATTGCTCTGCGCTGTACGACGGGTGCCACGTTGTTGACCGAACTGAGCTACGAATGCCTCGGTGTTGATATTGAAGATGCTTGTCGCGTGAACGCTTCTGCAATGGCGATTCAGGTTTTTGCGGGAGCACAGTATGAGCACAACTCGCTGGACAATTTGGCGCAGTCGATTGACCGTGGCTTGCGTTTCGGCATCCCGACCCTCGGCGTGACGGCTGTTGGTAAAGACATGGCTCGCGACTCTCGTTATCTCGGATTGGCGACCCGTGTTTGTGCGGAAATTGGTTGCCAGTTTGTGAAGACGTATTATTGCGAAAACTTCGAGGAAGTCGCCGCTGGTTGCCCGGTTCCGATTGTGATTGCCGGTGGAAAGAAAGTTCCGGAAAAAGACGCTTTGGAATTGGCGTTCAACGCGATTCGCGACGGTGCGTGCGGTGTTGACATGGGACGTAACATTTTCCAGGCGGAATGCCCGGTCAGCATGTTGAAAGCGGTCCGCGAAGTCGTCCATAACGGTGCGACGGTCGATCAGGCGTACGATATGTACCGCGACTTGATGGCGAGTAAATAATGTTGTAGTCTTTATGGTTTTAGTAAAAGGGGTGAGATGATAAATTTCACCCTTTTTTAAAATTTTTCGAAAAAATTAAAAAATCTCTTGCAATTTTGCAACCTCGGTGTATAATATCGTCTATGTGGTTTTTATTCTTGTTGAGACAAGGATGTTAAAACAGTGTGAATCTTGTTTTTTGAGGAGAACAAAATGAACAAAGTTATTGCAAGTTACCCCCCCCCCGCAAATCTCGCATTTTAACACAATGCGTTTTCGGGGTGGTTATTTCTTCTCTGTTTCTTTTTTCCGGTACGGCAGTACAAGCTGAAACGGTTTCATTGACGGGT
Source organism: Planctomycetia bacterium (assembly GCA_030527705.1). Lineage (GTDB taxonomy): Bacteria > Planctomycetota > Planctomycetia > Pirellulales > Thermoguttaceae > RGIG3701. Next base: position 3,827 of record JAUNAI010000101.1, read on the forward strand.
TCTCAAGATAGTACGAAGTCGTGGCTCACCGCTACGTCATGGTCGAACGGTGCAGAACCGTCTGCGGATAACGATTATGTTGTTGGAAATGGTTATACCCTCCGTACGCCAACAGATTCGGCTCATACCTTCGGAGGAAAGTCTCTCACGCTCGGTGACGATACGAGTTCCGGTATCCTGTATCTGAAGACGGCTGAGAAAGGTACCGTTACGATTAATAACCTTTGTCTTGTGAATGGCACGATTCAGCAAGCTGTTTCTTACACTACTACGTTGGAAGGAAACATCACGGTCAATGGAAGCGGAACCATTAAAGGTGATCCCAATTCCAACAATACTCGTTCGCTAATCGTCAACGCTCCAATTTCCGGTTCGGGAACACTTACCCTCGATACGCCTGGGCAGAACCACGTCATTGAGCTTAATGGAAATATTACCGGTAATGATCTAACTCTTGCCAAAACGGGTAGCGCAACTCTCTTGCTTACCGGGGATTCTAACATCAAAAGTATGACACAGCATGGTGGAAATAGTAAGACTGGAACAACGATTCTGACCGAGACCGGTAGCTTGCGTATCAATAATGACGATCGAGGTTTGGAGTTGACGAATGGGGCTACATTTATCATCCGTGGCGGTGTGAATTCCATCGTTTCGGGTAAAGATTACCTTTCAGGCGTTAAAGTTGACACCGGTTCCACGTTAAGCATCGAGGGCGGAAGAACGCTCATGGATCGAAATGGTGGAAATCAACCCATTTATCTGCTCGGTTCTATCGATATCTCGGACGGCGAGTTGTTATTGCGCGGTCGCACTCAAAACTCGATTTCTTTTGATAATGGTTCACTCACCCTTTCCGAGAATGGAAAACTCAGCGTTATCAGTGGAAATATTGAAGGGAATGGTACGTTCAACTTTAAGGGTGGAACGCTTGCGGCTCTCAATCAGGCGGATTGCCCGGAATGGACTTTCGGTGGAAATTCCACGACAAGTAATTGGAAATTAAACATTACGACCATTCTTGGTGATGGCGAGAACGGTGGTACTTCGACGGTGGAAGTTAGCGAGGGTAGAGCAATTACATTTGCCTCCGCCATGAGTGGTACTGGTACCCTCAAGAAAACCGGTACGGGTACGCTCACAATCTCCGGCGCGAACACGTTTACTGGCGGAATCGAACTTAACGCTGGCACGCTGAAACTCGCGAACGCGAACGCGGCAGGAACCGGTGGAATTACGATTACCGGCAAAAATGTTACGCTCGATGTGGGCGAGGCGGTCGTACCGTTGACGATTGCGAGTACCGGTACGCTTAGCCTAGATGATATGTTGACGATTACCGATTTCACATGGGACGGAACGTGGCTGGAAGGTATTGCGAGCACGACGGATTTAGGTTTCATCGATGCCGACAATGTGAATCTCGGAGAGAATGTGGTTCTTTCGCTGGATATTTTGGGTTTCACGCCGGAAGATGGTAACGAGTTTACGATTTTGACGGCGGATAATTACGCGGTTGAAGACGGTTTCGACTGGAACACGCTTCTTGACGAAAGTCTTTTAAGTAACTGGAATCTTAAGTTGGTCGGCAACTCGGTCACTCTTGCTTACAGCAACGACACCGGCGTTCCAGAACCTGCGACGTGGGTGATGCTAGCACTCGGAATGGTTGGAATCGTCGGTGCGAGACGGTTCAGAAAGGCATAAACTGATAGAATTTAACCTATTACAAAAAGCCTTCTCGTATTGAGGAGGTTTTTTTATTGAAAAATTTCCCCTCCCCCCTTTTCAGGAGTGTAAATTTGTATTAAACTTATAGAGGATTTCGTATACCGTATGTAAATATTTTACAATAATTCAATTTTCCTGTTTAATAAAATGATAGAACCTGTTTTTAACGCCACCCTGATGATTTTTTTCCTGATTATTCTGGGTGGCTTTTTGCGGTGGACGCGCGTTTTACGACCGGAAGCGGACCGGTCAACGATGTCGTTGTGCATTAATGTGCTGTATCCGTGTCTCATTTTCAGTAAAATCATGGCGACGCCGTTGCGTGAGAATCTCGTGGCGTATGGGATTTTACCGATTTTCGGATTCTGTTCCGTGCTGGTCGCGATGGTGATTCTGCACTTTTTCACGTCCCTACCGAAAGCGGTGACGGGACTGGAAAACGATGCGCAACGGCGGACGTTTCTCTGCACGTCAGCATTATATAATTATGGTTACGTGCCGATTCCAATTATCCAATTTATGTATCCAGAAAAGCCGGAATATGCGACGGCGTTGTTTATCTTCATTTTGGGAATTGAGCTGTCCGTGTGGCTCTGCGTCGTGCCGTGGATTGCGGGTGGGTTACAGAAAGGTTGGTGGAAGAAGGTGCTGAGTGTGCCGTTTCTGACGATTTTTCTGGCGGCGTTTCTGAATCTTGCTGGTTTTCGGATGGGAGTTGATGGAAATATTCCGCAGTGTATCGGGAAAACGATTGAACATATAGGACTGGCACAGATTACCATGCCGTTAATTTTTATTGGGGCGATGATTTATGACCAGTTGGCGCAGCGACATGTGAATTTTTCGAGTTTCCGTACGTATCAGGTGATGGGCTGGACGCTATTTTTTCGGGCGTTTTTCTTTCCATGCCTCATGATTCTGACGGCGTTAATGATGCCAGGAAATCCGTTGTTGCAGCGAATTCTGGTGATTCAGGCTGCGATGCCGACGGCGATGCTGATTATTATGTTTACACAGCTTTACGGTGGGTGTTCCAGCGTCGCGACGATTGCGATTATGACAACGAATCTCCTCACGCCGATTATCGCGGTCTTCTGGATTGTGCTCGGAATGCATCTTCTGGAACGTTTTCCCGGTGGAATAGTGGCGTTCTTTTAAAGGTGTCGTCGTTATTAAACAATTCAGAAAATGCTCTATTTCTTTCCCAGTCGGCGTTTTTGGCGGAAGAATTCACTTAACATACTCGCGCATTCTTCTGCTAAAATTCCACCACGAGTTTCACAGACGTGATTCAGTCGGGAATCATTCAGAAGATTATATAATGTGTCAACTGCCCCTGCCTTGGGGTCTGCGGCACCGTAAATTACGCGAGGAACTCGAGCCTGAACGATTGCGCCTGCGCACATTGGGCAGGGTTCCAGAGTTACATAAAGTGTACATTCCTCCAGACGCCAACTTTTCATAGAAGCAGCTGCCTGAGTGATGGCGACCATTTCTGCATGGGCTGTGGGGTCTTTCAGCTGTTCACGCTGATTATGGGCGCGAGCGATGATTTCTCCGCGATAAACGATAATCGCTCCGATGGGGACTTCATCCTCACGTTCCGCATAACACGCTTCCTGAATGGCTTCACGCATGAAATACTCATGAATCTGTTCCTCCGGAATTTCGATTGGCATACTGATGTTCCTGATATTCCCTGATTTTTCGTGCTTTCTGACTGAGGTACTGATGTTTTTTAACACTCTCTGACTGAGAGCTTCTAACGTTTTTAACGTATTCTGATCTTATTTACATTTTTAACGTTTCTCTGGCATTTCTCTGCGTTACCAGAGATTTTCTGATTATTCCTGATTCAGGATTATTTTTGGTTGACATTTTACCTGACACACTATAAAATTTTACTTTACCGTCATTTTACGTTGCAGAATAACTGCCGAGTGAACCGCTTTTTCCTGAATTTTTATGTGTGAATTGTATTTTATTATACCTAACCTGAAAAAAATCACAAGCCCTACGGGGAAAACATAAGAAATTTTCCTAGAATTTCCTGGAATTTTTTAGAATTTCTCGGAATTTTCTGGAAATTCATGGAGATTTTTTTATTTAGGATACGCTCGTACTTGTAAAGGGGGAGGAATATGTTATAATGGTCTTTATGTTAAATTGTTTAAAGGTTAAGTATTAATAATTTAAAGTAATTAAAATGATTTAACTGAATCTAACGTAAGTAAACGTAAACTGGACGCGGATTTCACGTGAATTAAATGTGAATTTTAAGTAAGCCCCCTGACGCTCCAGAATTTTCTACGTAACCTGTTTTGATCGAGAAACGGAAAGGATTTAGAAGGAGTATAAAGGAGTGAATAATGAATTTTAAACTTGAGCGTGCAACGGAAAAGGATTGGGATGAAGTCGCGGCCATGATTTATGACTCGACGAACGTCTGGTACGAGAAAAATCGTGGTTTCTCCATTTTTCAGGGAGATAAGTCGGTAACGCGTGTCTACTGCGAGACATATGATGCACTGGAGGGACCAGGAAATTGCGTTATTGCGCGTGAAGAAATTTCCGGGAGAATCGCCGCGTCTTGTTTCATGCACCCACGCTCGACGCACTACTCGCTGGGAATCATGAACGTTCACCCCGACTTTTTCGGACAGAAACTTTCGTCGCTGATTTTACGGGAAATTATTGCCGAGTCGCAGAATGCGGGGAAACCGTTACGGCTATTCTCGAGTGCGATGAATCTGGACTCTTTTAACCTTTATAATCGGTATGGTTTCCGTCCGTATGCGGTCTTTCAGGATATGATGATACCGGAATTTTCGGCTTCCGTGATGATTCAGGAATCACTTCCTGAGTCGGTAAAATCCGAGTTGGTACGTGTTCGGCGTGCGACGGTCACGGATGTGCCGGAAATTGTGAAGCTGGAAATGGAGCTGGCAGGAATCGAGCGGACACGGGATTTTACGCATTTCATCACGAATGCCAACGGAATCTGGAACACGTGGGTTCTGGAAGCGGAAGGTGAAAAAACGGGGTGTGAGAATAGTGTGCATGGGAAAATTGATGGCGTGCTTACGTCGGTTTTACACCCGGCCAGTCACATGTTAGGCCCCGGAATTATGCGGACGGAAGCGCAGATGTTGGCGTTAATTTATACCGCGTTGTCGCATTTCGCGGGAAATAGTACGCCGGTATTTCTCGTTCCGTCGACGTGCCAATTCGCGCTGAAAACGCTGTACGGCTGGGGTGCGAAAAATACGGAAATCCACCTCGGTCAGGCTCTGGGAGAGATTCCGTTATTGGAGGGCGTGTTGATGCCGACGTTCTTGCCGGAAACGGCGTGAAATAGCCTCCCCTGCAAAAAAAACTTTTAATAAATAAATGAAACATAAAATAGCAAGCGTTCGTAGAACGCGATTAAAAGTTTTTTTGAGCGGGAACTATTTTGCAAAAAAATGTTCCCCACTCACCACCGTAAATTCTTTACGGGTAGCCGATTTCTCCCGACAGGGTGAAATTGGCGTTGGTGTTTAGAGGATAAACTCATTACGCAAGATTCCACTCTTCGAGAGGAACTTGTTACCCGTCTCGCTTCGACGCTTGTGGGAGAAACCATTTTTGCAAAATAGGTTTCTCCCAGACACTAAAACGGTTAAATTACCGTATCGCGACGGGCGGTCCTTCCGCAAGTCGTTTCGCAACGCGTAACGACGGCAAATCGAAATTTTAGGTCGCGTCGGGATTAAAAATTTCCAAAAAACTTTTTAATCGCGTTCTGCGAACGCTTGTTTTTATATTATATTTATTCATTTTTTATCATCATGGACACACTCAAAACACTCATTCAGCAAAAAATTGAACGTTCTCAGAATTGGTTTTTCTCCCAGCAGAATCCCGACGGACATTGGCGGGCGGAATTGGAAGGGGACGCGCTGTTACAGGGCGAGTTGATTATCATTCTTGCGTTTCTTGGTCTGGAAAATACGCCGTTGGCGAAGCGGTTGGCGAATCAGCTGATTAAAACTCAGGCGGAGGACGGTGGCTGGCCCATGTTCACCGGCGGAAAAAGTACGATTCCGAATACGGTAAAAGCGTATTTCGCGCTGAAATTAACGGGACATCCTCTTTCGGCGGAGTACATGCAACGTGCGCGTCGGTGTGTCTTGCGGATGGGCGGCGCGGATAAGGTGAACAGTTTTACGCGATTTTATCTCGCGATTCTCGGTCAGGTACCGTACTCGCAGTGTCCGGCGGTTCCACCTGAGATGATTCTGCTTCCGAAATGGGCACCGATTAACCTGTATTCGATTAGCTCTTGGACGCGGACGATTGTGGTACCACTCTCGATTGTGTCGGCACTCCAGCCAGTGCGGGAGATTCCAGTGGAAAAGGGTATTCGAGAACTGTTTATCAAGAAACCAGAAGATTGGGGGCCGTTGCGTGCGCCGGGGAAGCCGGAAAATCCGGGGTTTTTTAGTTGGGATATGTTCTTTCGGGCGATTGACCGCGTGATGAAAGCGTATCAGAAGTTCCCACTGAAGCCGACGCGAAAAATTGCGCTGAAATGGTCGGAAGAGTGGCTCTGGGAACACTGTCAGAATAGTGACGGACCGGGAGCGATTCAGCCACCGATTATGTGGGGACTGGTTGCGATGAAGGCACTGGGACGGTCGGACGACGATGAACGGACACGGTATTTCTGGGACCAGCTGATGAATCTTGTAATCGACTGCCCGGAAGAGGACACGGCACGCTGTGAACCATGCCTGTCACCGGTGTGGGATACGATTATTACCATGCGGGCACTGGCGGCGGGCGGTCTGCGTGCGGGGGATGAGCGTGTTGACCGTGCGATTAACTGGGTTCTGGACCATCAGATTCACGTGCCGGGTGACTGGAGTAAGTCGGTGAAGTGTAAGCCGTGTATGTGGTGTTTCGAGTATCATAATGATTTTTATCCCGACACGGACGACACGGCTATGTCGATTATGGCGTTACGCGGAATGGTCCCGGAGCGTGGCGTGAATCCTCGGCTGGACGATGCGGTGGACGGCGCGTTGAAGTGGCTCCGTGCGATGCAGAATTCAGACGGTGGCTGGGGCGCGTTCGACCGAAATAATAATAAGGAGTTTCTCACACAGGTACCGTTCGCGGACCATAATGCGATGACGGACCCGAGCACGCCGGATTTAACGTCGCGAATTCTGGAGTGTTTCGGCACGTTGGGATTCCGCGTCGGGCAGGGGGATAAGAATCTGGACCGGA
>JAUNAI010000101.1:10841-12936 GCA_030527705.1 Planctomycetia bacterium
GACCGGAGTCTGGCACATTTACGGAAAAATCAGCGTCCGGACGGGAGTTGGTTCGGGCGGTGGGGGACGAATTACATTTACGGAACGGGAGAAGTTCTGGCAGGAATGGCGGCGGTCGGGATTCCGCGGGACGATCCGGCAGTGCGAGCAGGGATAAACTGGCTTCTCGCGCACCAGCAGCCGTGCGGTGGTTGGGGGGAGACGCCGGAATCTTATGAAGACGTTTCTCTGCGTGGGACGGGACCGGTCACGCCGAGTCAGACTGCTTGGGCACTCTTGCCGTTAATCGCGTTCGGAATGGCGGAACATCCGGCGGTTTTGGCGGGAATCCGGTGGCTGGCGGAAAATCAGAATGAAGATGGAAGCTGGTCGCAGGAACACTTTACCGGGACGGGTTTTCCGGCGGTGTTTTACTTGCGGTATCATTATTATCACCAGTATTTCCCGCTCATGGCGATTTCTCGCTGGCTGAACGCGATAAAAGGATAAGTTATCCTATCATTCAGATAACCTGTAAGAGACATAACGGAGAAATCCCCCGTAATAGGTGCTGTTACCTATCCTATTACGGGGGATCTGAATAAAGTGTATGTTCTCGAACAATCAGATATTATATACGTTAACGGAACGTGTATTTTACGGATTAACAGGTACGTATATTCCACAGGTTAACAGGCATGACCTCACGAGTTAACGGATATCTCACGAGGTATGGACCTTCCTAAATCTGTGGCTCATTTCCTTCACTCTGCCAGAGATCTTTTACATTCTTCAGTTTATACTGAATCGGTTGAGTTGGGTCTTGTGACCGGAGAAAAACGTTCTCAAGTGCCAGACTTTCCACATTTTCCATTTCCCATACGGCACCGGGGTACGTTCTCAGATTAATATCCCGAAATTTCAGGTTTTTCATCATCGCAGTCGGTTTTCCTACGACTTTTACCATCGACTCGACGGGGACATTCAGCCATTTCGCTCTTTCATCACGTCGAGACGGGTCCATGTCGGTTACCTGACGTAAATTTCCCGAGACACCGCAGATCGAAATGTCCCGAAACTCCGTTTCTTCCGCGAAATTCATATACATGTGTGCCAGAATCGCGCAATCGACGGTTACGTTACTGATTCTTACATTCCGAATGTCTGTTCCACGGGAAGTTGCGCTCCAGCTCGACACGAAATTGAACGCAGTTCTGGCGTTTTCAATCACGATGTTACTCACGGTAATGTGCTCAATCAGGCCATCACCCACACCGAAACGGAAACAGTTACACGGCGTGGAGAGCACGCAATTCGTCACGGTCACATACCGACACGGACGTTTATTTTTTAGTCGCGTAGACCACCCACGGAGCGTGATACAGTCATCAGCTGTATTTATATGGCAGTCGCTAATTGAGACGTATTCACAGCAGTCGATGTCTATTCCGTCTCCATTATGCGTGTGCGGATGGCGAGAATTCTGAATTTTCAGTCCGCGAATAAAAACATGGGTACATCCGTGATAGAAAGAGGTCCAGTAGGAAGAATTCGTCAGCTCCAGATCCTGCACACGAATCATGTCCGACTCCACGAAATAGAGCATCTGTGACGGTCTCCACGGTATTTTATCCTGCCCCGGATACGGCACGCCATTTTCGTCCAGAGTGAATGCCGTCCCGTTTCCGTCGATTCTTCCTGGCCCACGGAGTGTCACGTTTTTCTGCTCGATACACAGAAAGAGATGCGCACCGGAAGAGGATTCCCGTACACTCCCGGAGTTCTGCGGACACACATCTACAGCATTATAATCTTCCTTATCCGGGCTGGCCTGCAGAAGTGCACCGTTCATGATGTAAAAATCGACGTTACTTTTCAGGAAAATGGACCCGATAATGTACTTCCCTGGTGGGACCGCGACCGTACCACCTCCATTTTCCGCGCATGCGTCAACCGCTTTCTGAATCGCTTCCGTATCCTTTTTCACACCATTTCCGACGGCACCGAAATCTTTAACGTTAAACCACGCTGACACTTCCGCCACAGCTGGATTTTTCACCGTTATCTGATTTTTCGTAGGTGTCAGGTTTTCTGTAGTTTTCAGGTTTCCTGCTGT
>JAUNAI010000457.1 GCA_030527705.1 Planctomycetia bacterium
GATTATACGTTGCGTCGGTATTAAAAAATTCCAAAAAAACTTTTAATCGCGTTCTGCGAACACTTGCTTTTCTTGTCTTTATTTTTTTCTATCTATTTAAATATCAAGAGTTTTTTGAGGGGGAGTGTGAGGGGGAACTATTTTGCAAAAATGTTCCCCACCTCACGAATGTTTATAGGTTCTGTTTCTAAACACTTTACGCAAGTTTCCACCCTGTCGGGAGGAACTTGCTACCCGGAATGTCGTAACACCCGTGGGAGAAACCATTTTTGCAAAATAGGTTTCTCCCAGACCCACTAAAACGGTTAAATTACCGAATCGGGTTGGGCGGTCCTGTCGCAAGTCGTTTCGCAACGCGTAACGATGGCAAAGCGAGATTATACATTGCGTCGGTATTAAAAAATTCCAAAAAAACTTTTAATCGCGTTCTGCGAACGCTTGCTTCTTGTTTTTCTTTTCTTCTCTTTTCTTACTTCACCGTCCGTGCGCGTAGAGCGTCCTTTTTCAGCCCAATTTCTCGCCACGGAATCTGCTGGAAACCAGTCTGAATCGATGGAGAATCGGCACTCAGCGTGAAATCACCCTCTTTCCAGCCAGGTAACTCGGATTCCGTCGCTTCTCGGTTATTCTCAATCGTGTTAAACTCCGGCGCTTTCTGCCAGATGGACGTTCCTTTCCACTGACCGTCGGTCGTCGCGCCAAAATTCCCACGGATATAGAGGTTATTCGCGACCGTGTTGCCGACCGGCGTGCCGGGGTTATTCGTCAGAATTTCCGTCACTTCCGGGTATTTCGTGCTGTACGGCGGGACATTCGGATTAATACCGAGGTGATTACTGTTTTCCTGTAGGTCTTTAATCCATCCTTCCGTAAACGCTTTCTGCCAACCAAGACCGCGCGCGTCGAGATGCACACACGGCTGGCAGTCGATGTAAATATTATTCACAATCTGGGAATCGCGCCCACCACCAATCATTGTCGCACGGGAAACACGGACAAAAATATTTCCGCGCATCTCTGCCGACGAGAACTGGTCGTCCAGATAAATTCCGACGCAACCGCGATTCTCGAATCCCTGAATGTCGTGCAGGTAGTTATATCGCAGAACGTTTCCGCGCATCGTCCAGTTTCTACCGGTATAAATCGCGCCGGCGTCGTTCGACTCGTAGCAGACGTTGTAAATTTCGTTGTACTCAATCAGGTTATCATTTCCGCCGAACCCTATTCCCATGTGGGGTGCGTCATAGATTTTGCAATAAGCGACCGTGTTTCCAACGCCGTTAATCTGGACGCCCGGTGCGTAAACTCTCTGAATCCGCGCGTAGTCGTGAATCTCGCAATTCGCCACAAGATTCCCGGACGGCGTGAGCGTTTTTCGGTCGCCACCAGTCATCGAAATACCGCTTTTCCCGAGGTTAAATAGATGGCAACCATAAACGGTCATATTCGTTCCATTCGCGCTGATTCCCGTGCCGCTAGCGTTTCGGACAGTCATTTTCACGGCTAAATCACCCTTTCCGTTCATCGAAAAAGCCGTATCACGACTGTATTCCAGAACGAAATTCTTGAATGTGAGGTAATCCGCACGGACTTTCACGACATTTCCCAAAACGGTCACCACCAGTGAATCCTCCGTTACCTCTTCCGGCGGGTAAAAATAGAGAATCCCTGTCTCGCGGTCTACATAATACTCGCCCGGCATGTCGATTTCGCAGAGCAGGTTAAAACCGTAAAACCACTGCCCTTTCCGATAACCATACGAGTGATATTTCGGCGCGACTTTAATCGTTTTCGTTTCCTTCACGATTTCCGCCACAGCATGACGCTCTTCCGACCAGTCCCAGAACCAGTAACCGTGCACCCACGGGTCTTTTTCCGCGTCCCACGCCAGAATCCGTTCATCATCAACCTGGAAATTACCGACGCCATCCCCTTTTGTACCGCGTACATCACGTGGCTCATTTTCGTCCACGCTTACGATTTTGATAAACCCTTCATTCGGATACCGTGACATCGTCATCGGTTTCCCCTTGAAAAATAGCTCAATTCCGCCACCTTTCGGGGAACCGTACTCCGTAATTCCAGCAGCTTTCAGGTCGACCATCACCACCTTGTCGCGCACGGATTCCGGTAGCTGCGCGAGGATTTCCGCGTCATCCACTTTCTTCCAAGAATTCAGGTATTTTCCCGCACTCAGACGGACAGTTTTCCCCTTCTCCCCCTGCCACGTGACACGCAGATTTTCCGTACCAGAGTCCTCTGCCGTCAGCGTGAAGACGGAATCCAACTCGTAAAGCCCTTCTTTTACGGTTACGGTAATCGCTTTTT
>JAUNAI010000102.1:0-6775 GCA_030527705.1 Planctomycetia bacterium
GGAAGGAGTCGTTTATAAACATATAGCTTTCACGGAGAAATAACTTTCACGGATAAAAAACATGAGATAAACATTACCCAATTCCCGTACCGAATCAGAAATTCTTTCAAGTAAATACTGAATCAGTCGTACTGGGAACACGAACGTCTCGTCTGTAGAAATTATTAGGTGTTTTACGTCCTAATTTTAATAAATTACGCAATTGGGGAAGAATTTATTCCTTAAAAATCACTATTTTTCCCATGATTGCAGACCGTGCGTCCGTGCTCCCAGTGAATCAGTGTCTACGAAAACATGAAAAATTCCCCGATACAGATACGGTTTAAAAAGTTTTCACTTTTTTTGAAAAAAACGTACCGGGGGGGCTTGTCAAATTTCTGTTTTCTGGTATAAATAATATATCATTTTTGGAAGATAAGCGAATGGCTAGCAGCCTCATTGGAAATGAGGTGCCCCGTCAGGGGTTGCGAGTTCGAGTCTCGTGTCTTCCGCTGAGCCTTGTAGTAGTACAAGGCTTTTTTTTATGCACAGTCTCCATATCTTCCGCATATTAACTATTCTTCTTAACCGTTTTTACAGTCAACTCTCTCACGATTCATCTAAAAGATTCCGATAATACCACGGTACAGATATATCCGTGTTTTGTCCGGAAATGATAACGTGAGGAGTGAAAATGTTAAAGAAAATCTGGAAAAATGAAGAAGGCGGACTGGTGTTGGAGTGGATTTTCCTTTTCACCGTGCTCGTTATTGGAATCGTGGGCATCGTTGGCCTTATACGCGACGCTCTGATTATCGAGGCAAGTGAAACGGCCAGTGCAGCCGTCACGCTCGATACAGGTTATGCTGTAAAAGCTCCGCCAGCGATTAACGTAAAGGATGAGAACGGTAACATCAATGAAGTGGACGTCATCGAAAATGGATTTAAATTTGAGCCTGGTCAGGGAAGTGTTGCAATTCAAGTTAATAGAAATAACGGCAAAATAGGATTCTAAAGTAATCGTTAAATAAGTCGCACGTTTAGAGCCTCCTTTATCCTGTATATTTCATACACATTCATAATAGACGGTGGAACGCCATCATGCGACCGCATAGCGGTCAAATGTAATAGCCGTGGTGTAAACCCACGGTAAATGGACAGTGAAATATGATTCTCCCATTTCCCACGCCTTCGGCGTGGGGAGGGGAAAGGGGACAGGAACGGTGCCGAAACGCTTTCCGTGGGTGTAAACCCACGGCTATTACATATTACCCCTCCGAGGTGAGGCGTTTCGGTAATGAACCTTAATATATAATGTGTAAATTATTCCCTCCACAAGAATCACGGTTTCTTTCCTTATTTTACGACACTTGAACGTTTTTACCTTTTCAGATATGAAATATTCAGGCTAAAAGGGGAGAGTATTCACTTAATCAGTGGTTCCTGAAAAAATCACCCACCCACGCACATCGGCGCAGGTGGGTGACATTTTATGGTGAAAGATTATCGATTACCGAATCCTACCGACTACGACGCTTATCTTTCTTTTCACGTGCTTTCTGACGTTCAATTTCTGCATCACGCGCTTCAACTGCCTTCTGGATTTCTTCCATCTTGCGAGAAAGTCGAGTAAAGAATCCCTCTTTCGGCTGAGTCGGCGTGTCCGTCACCGCTTTTCCGTTCTGGACGCGCATGTCGATAATTCCGTCTGTCGAGAGCTGATAACTATCCGCGCTCGGCATAAATTTACGCTCTAAAAGTCCCCAGAGACTCGAAATGATGAAGTAAATACACAGCCCACATGGAACCTTGAAGAAAATGAATCCCATGAAGACCATCATGAATTTCATCATCGTCTGTTGCATTTTCGCCTGTTCATCCAACGCTGGCGGCATCATGATTTTCTGCTGAATGATGAAAATCGCAATCGTCAGAACCGGCAATAAGTTAAAGTACGGACCGAGACCGAAAATGCCGTAACCACTTGAAATCCAAGAAGGAACGATATCCTTCCAGCACCAGAACATATCCGGCGCGACGAGGTTCGAGCAGAAACGAATCGACTCGGTAAACAGCGACGCCTGACGCAGTTCCACATCCACCAGAAGCGCACGGTACAGCGCAATGAAAATCGGAAGCTGAATGAGCATCACCCAGCAGCCGGACATCGGGTTATACTTATATTTTTTGAATAACTCCATCTGCGCACGTTGCCGTTCCATCGGGTCGGTGTATTTATCATTAATTTTCTTGATTTCCGGCTGGATTTTCTGCATCACAATCGAACTGAGAATCTGTTTTTTCGACAGCGGGAACATCAGCACGCGGACGAGGACCGTCAACAAGAGAATCGCGATTCCGTAGTTACCGAAAATCGCATAAAACACGTGAAGGATTCCAACCAAAATCCGCGCAATCCACGAGAACCAGCCGTAATACACAACGTTATCCAGCTGGTACTGTGAGAGTAATTCCGGACGTTTCGGACCAACGAAAACGGTGAACTGCTGTGACGCTTCCTCACCGGATTTCAGCGTTTTCACCGACGAAATCACACGGCAAGACGTGTTGGTTTTCGTAATCCATTTTTTCGGAACATTTCCCATCCGTAACGCAGTGAAACGCTCGATATTTAGCGTAGAATCCTTCAGGTCAGGAATCATGATGGAGGAGAAATACTGCGCGTCTACGCCGATATATTTCAGCGGTTTCTGCGAGCAGAGAATGTGTTTTCCCCATTTTCCGCCAGCGATGTTCGAGCAGGAATAAACGTTCGGCGTACTGCTTCCCTCGTAACCGATCATGACATCGCGGATACCGGGCGTACCCCAGTCGCGCCCCGCTTTCGAGCAGAACCAGTAACCTTCCGTGAGAAGTCCGGTTGGACCGTCCTGCTGAATGGCGATTTCCCGGTCATTCACACCCACGTTTTTAACGGTCACATTCAGCGTGAGGTGATACGTCGGCGACGCTTCATCTTTTTTCTGATTTTCGTCCGCGATTTTCACAAGTGTGTAAGTTTTACGCACTTCCATTCCGTAAATCGGCATTTCATACAGGAAGGTAACGGAATCTGCCGTCTGAGCCTCCACCTTCCACGACGCGCTGTGCATGTCGAAACCCATAATTTCCTGATTCAGGAAAGAATCGAGAAGTTGGAAGTCGTCTTTCGCGATCTGCTTCTTGACTTCCATATCGAGTTTCGAGAGTGACTGATTTCCGAACGTGTAAAACGTCGTCAGGAAAGACGCATTATTCTCACGATTCGGGTCCGCTCCGCTGAGCGCGTCAGCAAGACTCTGCGTCTCTTCCGTCTCACGTTCCGGCTTAATAACGCTCACCGGCTCACGTGCAAGAACCGCCTCGACGCTCGTTTCTACACCATTTCGGTTCACGGTCAGCGTGACTTTCGTTTCCGGGCGGAATTTTCGTATTTTCTGCGTTAAATCGACCGCGTTCTGGACTTCTTCACCATTCAGTTTCACGATTCGGTCACCAACGAGGATTCCCGCCTTCTGCGCCGGTGTTCCCGCCCCGACGACATTCACAAAACACCCACCTGTCACCGCCGGGTCAAGATTATACCCCAACTCACCGAGATAACCACCTTTAAAATCAGGTTCATCACTCATACTCGCTAGCCGTTTTTCATTCAGCTCGACGCGTGCAACCGCCGCACCACGAGATGTGAATGTCACCAACATGCGGTACTCACTTTCCGGATCCGCAGAACCAAGCGTCAGATACGTAATCGGATTATCATTCGGTTTCACCATGACTTCCGTCTGCTTAGTCGCCGGAGCCACTGGAGCCGCCGTATTTTCCTGAGTAACTGCCGGAGTCGTGGCTGAAGCGTTTTCCTCAGGTGTCGCAATTTCGGTTGGAGCCGTTTCAATCGCCGCTCCCGGAGCAGTTTCAGTCGAAGTTACTGGAGTTTCCGAAGCCGGAGTGACTGTCGGTACATTTTCCGTCGGCGTTATAGTAGTTTCAGTCTTTTCCGTCGGTTCCATTTTTTCAGGTTCCGCGACCGTCTGAAGCGCCTGCATCAGGTTGGTATTTTCGTCACTTGTGCCACCATCTTCCGGCGCGCACGCACGTAAAACCAGCATGTTAAACAGTAACAGAATCGCCATCAGGAACACGAACTGAGAACATCCCCCCTGCGGTTTCTGCGCTGGAGCGGAACCATTACTGGGACGTTTAAACTTCTGCTGAGGAGGTTGAATAAATTGGGACATAGCCTTTAATTTTCAAGTTATAAAAAAGGTTAAATTTAGGGTTTAATGGAAATTCATCTGTGAGATTACGTAAAATACATAATCTCCCGTTATTTCTGATTATCTCAAAACCGTGTTTTATCTAGAATTCACGTCTTATCCTAGAATCATGCTTCATCACGGAATCATGTTTCATCTCGGAATCAGCGTCCCTGAGAAAGTCGATTTCCCAGATAACGGTCCAGCTCGGGCACCTGGAAAATTTTATCCACGGCTTTCTGAACCGGATATTCGACGCGATGATATTCTAAATGTAATTTTCCGTTGCGATCTTCTGCCGTTACGTAACACGATTTCGGATTCGAGTCACGCGGCTGGCCGACTGAGCCGACATTCACAAGGTACTTCTGGTCAGGCTCCAGATCCATTTCATAATCGAACATTTCTGGGCTTTTAAAATCATACGTGTGAGTAAAAACGCCCGGAATGTGTGTGTGTCCCTGAAAAGAGACATGCACGATGAGATTAAAAAGTCGTTCCAGTTTCGGTGGATTATAAATATCGTCCGGGAAAACGTATTCGTTCAGCGCATTCATCGGGGAACCGTGCACGAAAACGGCTTTCCAGTTTTCATCATACCATTTTCGCGGATTCATGTTAATGAAATCCCAGCGTTCATCGCGACGTTCCGAGGGCGCACATATCTGTTCCCGGGTCCAGAAAATCGCTTGTAAGGCAGTGGAGTTAAAACAGTCCGGGTCATAAATGACACCCTGTTCATGGTTTCCGATGAGACAGAGCTTACATTCCTGCATGATGAGATCGAGGCACTCCAGCGGATTCGCGCCGTAACCGACGACATCACCGAGGCAGAAGATCTCGTCCACGTTCTGTTTTTTAATATCCTCTAACACTGCGGTCAGAGCTTCCAAGTTTCCATGAATGTCACTGATAATCGCTCGTTTCATTTTATGTTTCTCCTGCCGCTCAATCTCGTATCACACCTGATTCCTATTTTCATGACGAGAACATCTTATTCTGTATGTCATCTCGTCAATCAATAAAACTTTTCCCCTATTATCTCATAAAAATCGATTTTCGTCGAGCCCCCCCTTGCAAAAATTTTAAAATTTGTCATCTTATTAGGAGAGAAAGTATCGATTACACCTACAGAACGTATTTTTCGGGGTGAAAACGCTCTCTTTCACCCGAAAAAAATGCGAAAATGGACGGAATTCTGCGAAAATCCACAAAAAAATTTTTAACTTTTTTGGAAAATTTTCATATTTTTCCTGTTTTACGAGGTACTCTAAACGTAAATTCTCCGAAAACCTACTCCCTCCCCCTTGAATATTTCTGGATATTGAGTTAAAATTATTTTCAGTATACTCAATTTCTCTAAAACCGCCGCTGGAGACAAAAAAATGAACTTCGACACGCTCAACGACCAGAAAACACACGAAAAAAATTGGCCGAAACTCACTTCTGGACTCCTTATCGGTCAGCATCAGGATTATCGCCTGAAAGAAAAACTCGGTGAGGGCGGAATGGGGCAGGTTTGGCTCGCGACGCAGATTAAAGGCGGAAAAGACCTACAGGACGTGGTGTGTAAACTCTTGCCGCACCCGATTCAGGCGGAATCTGAGGATTTAGAGAAGATTGAGAAGGAGTTCCACCGCGTTAAAAACCTTGCGCACCCCGGAATTTGCCTGATATACGGACTGGAATACGACCCGCATTTCGGCTGGTTTTTCGTCATGGAATACGCCAACGGTGGGACGCTTGCGGAATGGTTTAAGAAGCAGGAAAACCACGAAAACGGACTACCACTGGAGACGGTTATCAAAATTCTCCGACCGATTGCCGACGCGCTCGATTTCGCGCACGAAAAGAAGGTGGTACACCGTGATATTAAGCCGGAAAATATCATGTTTTTCGGGAACGAGCCGAAAATTATCGACTTTGGCATCTCCGCGTCCATTCACGAAACGAAAAGTATGACATCGTGCGCGAGTTCGTCCACCGGCACACCGGGATACATGCCGCCGGAACAGTTGAATGGCGAGAAGAATCAGGGACCGCGGACGGACCAATATTCCCTCGCGGTCATCGCGTACGAATTTCTCGCAGGTCATCCGCTCTACACGGGTAGCACGTTCGCGATTATGAATCAGGCGTTAACGAAAATCCCGCCTCCGTTGTCGCAAGTCCCCGCCTACACGAACGTCGCGTTGCTGAAAGCGTTGGAAAAAAAGCCGACCGACCGTTTTGCGACCTGCACGGAATTCATTGACGCACTGACGACGCCTGTTGTAATGCCTCCGCCTCTTCCAGAGGTCGTGAAGCCAAAGGCGATGGACATGACGTGGATTTGGGGTCTTGTAACACTTTTCGTGTTGATTTTAGTAGCTGTTTTTTCGAGTTGTCGCGATGAGGATGTGTCGGCGGTAGAAGCGGTAGAATTAGAACCCGTTCAGGTAGTAGAACCAGAACCCGCGCCTGTCGTTCCTATCACCCCGGAACCTGTGTCGGCGGTAGAAGCGGTAGAATTAGAACCCGTTCAGGTAGTAGAACCAGAA
>JAUNAI010000102.1:6875-10602 GCA_030527705.1 Planctomycetia bacterium
CCCGCGCCTGTTGCTCCCGCTCCGGTAGCTGTTCCTACTCTTACTCCGGTAATTACTCCTGAACCTGTTCCAGTCGAGACGCCAGCGCCGAAGACGGATGCGGAGTATGAGGCGAAATGGAACGAAATACGGAGGCAAGGACAGGCGGAATGCCTGAAGTTTCGCGAGATATTTAAGGAGTTTGTACCTGATTCGAAACAGGTGAAATCGCAGAAAAAGCTGGTAAATTCCGCATTAAAAGAGGGATTACAGCTTCTGGACAAGTGGCATGAGGACCGAACGGCCGACCGAGATGCGTTGTTGCAAGAGGGATACCGCGCCACAAGTACGAAGGTGGTCGCTGTCGACGCAATAATAGCCCAAATTGATAACATACGTTCCGGCTATACATACGCGGAACCGCCGAAAAAGATTGACGACGTTGAGACGTTTTTTGATTGCTTTTATTCGAGATTAGATAAGGAACCCGGCGAGCGAATGACAAAAACGGTTGACGGCATCGAATATCGTTTCCGTTGGTGCCCACCGGGAGATTTTATGATGGGTAGCCCGGAATCGGAAACTGACCGTAGTAGTGATGAAACGCAACACCGCGTGACGCTTACACGTGGTTTCTGGATGCTTGAAACGGAAGTAACGGTTGGCATGTTCAAGTCATTCGTGAACGCGACAGGTTACGAATCGAAAGGCAATACGCCGTTTGGTTGGACGAGAAGTATCTGGAATCAGGACAGTAAATATTCGTGGCGTAGTCCGGGCTTTAGTCAGACGGATTCGCACCCAGTAACGTGTGTGAGTTGGGCTGATGCGCAAGCATTTTGTAAGTGGTTGACGGGAAAGGTAGGAATAACCATCAGTCTTCCGAGTGAAGCGCAGTGGGAGTATGCTTGTCGAGCGGGCACGACCGGTAAATATGCGGGTAATTTGGATTCGATGGCGTGGTATTATGGCAACTCTAGTAACAGGCCACATCCGGTTGGCACGAAGCAAGCGAACGCATGGGGACTTTACGACATGCACGGTAATGTGTGGGAGTGGTGTCAGGACTGGTATGGTAATTATCCTACTAATTCGGTCACGGACCCAACGGGTCCTACTAGTGGCTCGGACCGCGTCTACCGTGGCGGTAGCTGGGACAGCTACGCCGAGGGCTGTCGGTCGGCGTACCGGAGCGACTACTCGCCAGAGTACCGGAACAGCAGCTTGGGCTTCCGCGTTTGTTCAGAACAATAGTTCCCGGAAGGCAGTCAATATAGCGTAGTATGTCGAGAGCGAGCGGAAGGCGGTAGCCCGCTCGTGAAAGACATACAAGCTATATTGATAGATTTCCAGCCATTTCTCCCAAGAACGTAGTGGAATAGCGATAGCGTAGATTTTTCCCGCTTGCGGGGGTCGCTACATCCCCTATTTTAGGGGTTTTAAAAGGGTTTTCACCCCTGGCTATTAATAATGACCGCTACGCGGTCGGGGTCGAATTGCCTGAAACGCTAAGCTCCGTAGGAGCGTTATGTAATAGCCGTGGGTGTAAACCCACGGATGAACGGCACCTCCCCCACCCACGCCGACCACGTAGTGGTCGAATAATTCAACCGCTACGCGGTCAGATGACGGTGGAACACTGTCGGCGATATATGTCCCCTTCCCTGCGTTTCCATGCGGTCGAGGACGTCCGCGCACCCAGTAGGAGACAGGAATGTCTCCCCTCCAGTGTATCCATTACAGGCTTGGTATTTCCCAAGGAAAGTAGATTTATGAAAATTTTAGCGATTGAAACTATCGATATTTCTGCGAGTGCGGCGCTTTTGGAGAATAACGTCGTGCTCGCAACTTCCGTTTTGGAGCCGAATCAGCGGAGTGCACAGTTTCTCGCGCCGATGGTTAGGGACTTGTTGGCAACGCAGAATTGGAAGCCGACGGATGTGGATTTAGTCGTCGTAGCGCAGGGACCGGGGTCTTTTACCGGTCTGCGTGTGGGAATCGCATTCGCAAAGGTCTTTTCCTATGCGGCAGAAACGGAGATTATCGCGCTTAACACGCTGGATATTCTTGCCGACATGACGCCGAGCGAGTTTTCGCGCGTCTCGATTGCGCTCGACGCACAGCGTGGGCAAGTTGCGGCTCGGACCTATGAACGCGACGCGGACGGGAATTGGAAGCCGTGCGACGAAATGACGATTCTCGATTTCGAGGATTGGGCTGAGAACGTAGAAAACACGGAAAATACCGTCCTTTCCGGTCCCGTTCTCGTTCAGAAAGCGTCTCGGCTACCCCAAAACGTGCGGACAACGCCGTCGGAATGCTGGACACCGTCCGTTGCGCAGATGGGACAGACTGCGTATCGACTTTATGCCGCTGGCCGTCGGGATGATGTCTGGAACCTTCTTCCTATTTATGCTCGCCCCGCCGCCGCGGAAGAGAAACGGATGCAACAGAAAAAATAGACAGAAACCGATAATCGATTTAAATATCTGAATTAACCTCAAATCTCTCGGAGTCGCCACAGACTGCGAGAGATTTTCGCGTTCTTGTCTTTTCATTTTGCGACAAAAGAAAATCCGATTCTGTTACTCTTTTTTGATGAAATTTTAGATTCCGACAAAAACTATCCTTTCCCAATCGATACAATCCATAAATTTTAACACAGTCCGCAAAAAATTTCTCTCTTTAACACTATTTTTACATTCAGAATTTAAAAAAACAGTGAAGAAATTTCGATAATAGGAATGTTTTCATTATTTCGAAATTAGGAATAATAACAAAAACGAAATTTTAAATAGAAACAGAATCCGGTCAGGATGACCATTTATATTCAAGGAGCGATTCATGAAGACTCAATCATTCATCAGTAGTTTAATCCTTTTCAGCCTCATTCTCTTAATGAGTGTATCTTCTGTTTTCGCGCAGGGTGTGGCATTTCGCGGAGCGGGTGCGGTTAATGAAAGCATGGGTGGTGCAGCTGCGGCGTGTCCACTTTCTGCTACGGGTGCTCTCTACTGGAATCCGGCAACGATGAACGCTTTCCATGGTACAACCGTCGATGTTGATTTAGGGCTGGCGTTACCGGAAACGACGATTTCATCCCGTCTCCCCGACGCGATGGGTGGTTTCGGCGGAAGTGAAACGAAATCTGATACCGGTGCAGTTCCGATTCCGAATGTAGCGATTATCCGTCATTATGACGATTCCCCATTCGCTTTCGGTTTCTCTTTCGGCGCAGTCGGCGGCGCGAGAACGAATTATACCGACTCACACCTGACCGAGAATCCGATTCTCTCGAATGACACCCTCCCGAACGGAATGAAAGTTGGCTATGGAAACCTGAATTCCAGTATTCAGCTTCTCCAGATTGCCGCGAACCTAAGTTATGCCGTCACGGATAAATTCTCCCTTTCCATCGGTCCGACGCTGACGATGGGAGAAGTCAGTTGTGACCCACTTTACGTCATCGAGGGGCACAGTACGCCCGATACGGCAATTCACGGAGCCGGAAACCGTTACGTGTTCGGCGCAGGTTTCCAGGTCGGTTTCTACTATGACACGAAAATGGGATGGAGTTTCGGTGGTAGCTATAAAAGCCCGAACTGGATCGAAGATATCGAATATCAGTCGAATCACCATGAAAATACAGAACTGAAACTTGACTATCCGTCGATTATCACCCTCGGTGCCTGCTGGTACGGCTGGGATAAATGGACTTTTGCGTGGGACGTACGTTACTTCCTCTATG
>JAUNAI010000102.1:10612-11698 GCA_030527705.1 Planctomycetia bacterium
TTCAGCGTGAACTTTCCGACCGTGTCACCGTCCGTGCAGGATACTCGTTCAACGAAAATCAGCTTGACAGCGCGTTCAGTCGTGCGAATATCGCCGTCCCACTCATTCCACAGCACGCACTGTTTCTGGGAACGTCCCTGCGTCTGGACTGCCGAACCACGCTTCATCTGACGTACGGACATATTTTCAAGTCGACTTCCAGCGGTCCGTATATGGGTAAAGGATATGAGGCACTCGGTGGTGACGTCACCATCTCGGCGGAAGCGGATGAAATCGTGGCTGGTATTTCATTCAACTTCTAAAAAACACGAAAAACAGAATGACTCCCTGAAACGGCAGGCAACGCGAGTTGTATCACCTGCCGTTTTTTTACTCGAAATGCGAAATTTCCATATTACCACCATTTCACGTTACTGAAAGGACTACCGCAAGTCCTGCCCCTCGCGAATTTTCATGTAGAAATAATATTTCTCATAAAAATTCTTTCCTGAATTGCTATTCCAATAATCTTTAAAATAGTGTATACTTCTCTTGACTTTTTCTCCCTGTAAAAAATCGGATTCGGAAAGGAATCTCATGAAATATACTCATACAGCGTTTACGGCATTATTTACTGCGTTATTAATGATGTTATTTACTGCACATTACGCGGACACGCTTTATGCGCAGTCGGAGGCAGAAGAAAATACAGAAACTGTTTTCGCTCCGCAGACCGCCACGGAAATAGAAATTTTCCCAGAAAATAACGCAGGTACTCCGATTCTGCCACCAGATTTCGTCGCGGAAAAACTCGCAGCGTGTCCGATACAGATTCAGCGGAGTTACGTACCCGGCGTGGCGCTGGAAAGCACGCATTTTCTCGTCGAAGCGGACTCGCACTGGGCCCAAAAGGCGGATCAACTTGTTCGGACCGTTCAGACGCTGGAGTTTATCCGTAATGAAGCGGAATTAACTGCGTCGCTCTGGCGGAATCCGGGGGAAACGCCGAAAATTGCTGACGCGAAAAAGACGCCAGACGCACAGAGTCAGAGTACGCGAAACACTCAGAATGGCTGGAACTCACGAAACGCGCAGAAGACAGAAAGC
>JAUNAI010000102.1:11708-12592 GCA_030527705.1 Planctomycetia bacterium
GACTTTACGTGTACGGATAATCGTTCCAGTCTCCGACATGCGCCGAGCGGCTCCAGCAACGACGGTCTGGGGAAATGAATTTCGGAATGCGGGAGAAACTCCGTGTCGTTTTTCAGTTGTGGGACAGGAAATGTATCTGACACTGGAAATGACAAGTCCCGACGCATTTCAGAATCCGGATTTTCTCGCGAATGTCCGCGCGGAAATGTTCCGCTCTATTCTGCATGATGGACAGGAAAACCTGCAATTTCCTGCATGGCTTCAGACCGGTTTATGTGCCGTTTTCGCTGGCGTTCCAGACACCACAGGAATAGAAGGGAGAAATCCCACGCATATTTCACGACTCCCCGCCATGCCAGAAGCGGAAACTGTGATGAATCCAGAATACTGCACGTCTTCCGTATTCTGGGTCAGATATTTTCTGACGGCTGATGACGGTAAGCATTTTTTCCCGTTCTGGGAGGAACTTCACCGTTACACGCAGACACCACTGGCCTCGAACGCGCAGTATAATGTCCGTGCTCGGACTGACGCGCAACTTCAAATAACGCAGTTCCTGCAGGATAAGTCTCATGATTCCGCTCAAGAAATGCGTGATTCCCTCATATTCTGGCGTCATATAAATAACCCACGGAGCCTTTCTACACAAGAAATGGTATCCATCCCGCAGAATTACGTCCGGGTTTTCTGGAATCCGTCCGTCACGGTCCTGAACCTTCCGGAAATGCCGACCTTTACGCTAGAGGAAGAGTGGCGGGATGCGTTTCTGAAAATGGCGACCATTCTGAAAATCACGCATAAGTACATCCAGTACCGTACCACCGAAAATGGAAATAAATATATATACGGAAATGGAAGTGAGAATAGAAGCGGAGGTGGAAGTG
>JAUNAI010000458.1 GCA_030527705.1 Planctomycetia bacterium
TCCTCGTGAACTTCCTCATAAATTGTCAGCGCCAAAAGTAAATCCATCGACTGTCGAATCGCCGTCAGTTTCCAATCTTCCCATATCACAGTCCGTAGTAAGTATTCAATCAGTAAACACCGACTCTGTTGCACCAACGTCAGCGCCGTCTGCCGAACCGGAAGCCGAAACTGAAGGGCGTATTTCTCCGCAATCATCACCAACTCGGCACAAAACGGCTCGAAAATATATTCACGCAGACACGGAACCGAGTTTTCCCGAAACGTAGAAACCTGAAGATATTCCAGCAGGAATGTCCGCCGACTTTCTTGGTCCAAGAGACACAGCGACGAGTCGTAAAGCCGTTCCAGCAGAAGTTCCAATGCGTCTCGCCAGTCGCTCGGAACACGTGTCGGAGT
The DNA here is from genome assembly GCA_030527705.1 of Planctomycetia bacterium. Lineage (GTDB taxonomy): Bacteria > Planctomycetota > Planctomycetia > Pirellulales > Thermoguttaceae > RGIG3701. The sequence goes on from JAUNAI010000458.1 coordinate 399, forward strand.
CTGAATCATCCGCGACGTCCGTTCCAACGCATTCAGAAACACCGCTACAAAAAGCCGTTCTTTATTCTCGAACCACTGATACGCCGTCGTCATGGACCCACCCGCTGCCCGAACGATTTCACTCATAGAGGTATCCACGTAACCCTTTTTCAGAAAAAGCTCATGCGCCACCGCCAGCGTCTTCTCATAACGCGCCATCCCTCGTGATGTCTGCGGCATCTGTGGAACGGTACTCCACTCCAACATCTCATTTCCTTTCCGATTAAAAACCTGCCTGCAATCTCCTGCCAACTGTAATGTATTATACATTACAGTTGGCATTTCGTCAAGGGGTTTCTGGAAAAATTTTCAAAAAAAAGTTTTTCACCTCTTGAAATTTTATGGGAAATGGATTAAAATGGATTTATTATACTTATTTTCCACGTCATTTAAATCAATTCCACTTGAAAATCAGGGAAGGGCAGGCTTTTCGGTAATCATTTCAGTAACGCGAAATGGCAGTAAAGCAAAATTTTTTATAGTACGCCAGAAATAAAACAGGAGAACCGCAATGAATACCCGACTTACACCGTCTGTGGCGGTAAAACTGCCTAAAACTCCGACGATTCGAGTGTTTTTCAGAGTTTTCTCGTTATTTTTCACCTTATTCTTTTTATTCTTTACCGGATTCTCCCCCACTCTCCTTTTCGGAAGCGAGAAAGAGGAAGAGGAAGAGGGAGAGAAAGAGAAAGTTACCCCTGTAACCGCATACTGTTCCACAGGAGTACCTACGGTAAAATGGGGACTACAGTGGCTCGTGCGTCACCAATTACCGGACGGAAGCTGGAGTTTTAATCACTCCGTGGCGGACCCGACGCAATGTACCTGCGAGAATCCCGGCGAGTACACGGACTGTATCACCGGCGCGACGGCCCTGGCTCTCCTTCCTTTTCTCGGCGCAAATCTGACGCACAAGGGAGGTTATAAAGACCTCTATAAAGACCAGATTCACGCGGGTTTAAAATTCCTTCTTTCCTCACTTAAAAAAGCCCCCAACTCTCCAGACTCCGCGTCCTTATATCAAGACCAGGGGAAAATGTACGCGCACGGTCTGGGAACGCTCTGCCTCACGGAACTTTATGCGATGACGAAAGACAGGACCATCCTCTTCCCGGCTCAGGCGGCGGCTAATTATATCATGTATTCCCAGAATCCTACCGACGGCGGTTGGCGTTTCGACGCTCCGCGCGAGCCTGGCGGGAACACAATCACGACAGGTTTACAACTCATTTCACTCCAAAGTGCCTATAATGGGTATCTTCGGGTAAATCCCTCCTGTATCCAGAAAGGAATGAATTTCCTCGATTCCGTTCAGCTCGACGGCGGCGCGACTTATGGCTACGCGAAACCGGGAAAAGACCCGACGTGTACCGCGATTGGGCTTCTCTGCCGTATGCACTATGGCTGGGACCGCAACAATCCGGCATTAGTGAAGGGCATCGAGTACCTGAGCGATTTGGGACCCAACTCAGACATATTTTACAACTATTACGCGACGCAGCTTCTTCGGCATTACGGAGGTGAACACTGGAAAAAATGGCACGAAAAAATGCGACGTCAGCTTATCACCACACAGATAAAAGAAGAAGGTCACGCGAAAGGGAGCTGAAACCCCGTCGGCGAGCGTAGTCAGCATGGCGGACGACTTTATGAAACCGTGCTTTCAATCATGACGCTGGAAGTGTATTATCGTTACCAGCCGATTTATCAGTTGAAACAATAAGGAAAAATACAAGAAGCAAGCGTTCGCAGAACGCGATTAAGAGTTTTTTTGGAATTTTTTAATACCGACGCAACATATAATTTCGTTTCACCGTCATTACGCGTTGCGAAACGACTGACGGAAGGACCGCCCGACGCGATTCGGTAATTTA
>JAUNAI010000459.1 GCA_030527705.1 Planctomycetia bacterium
AGGAGTCTGGATTCACTGTGAGTAATGTTCACTGCGAGTGATCATTATAAGCTGGGTTTATAAATAACCGAGTGAATAGGCCAAGACTTAAAAATGGGTTCAGGATTTAAAAGGAAATCGGTTTCAGAATTAAAATTTTATATCAGATTTTATGCTGATTGGGTTTTAATTTTGGAATCGGTTTCGGATTTTTTTATTAGACTTTTAGAAAAATTTTTTTAGCCGTCAAAAAAGACGGTTTTATGGGATTTATGACGAAAAAAGCATTCATTACCGGTATCACTGGGCAGGACGGCGCGTATTTGACACATTTACTTCTTACGAAAGGGTATGAAGTTCACGGATTAATGCGGCGGACATCCCAGTTTAATAACGCGCGAATTCAGGAACTGTGCGGTCATTTACCGCTTCCCGGTGGTGCGTCGCTGGAAGAACGGCTTTTTTTGCATTATGGTGACTCGACGGACTCGCTGAATATTACGACGCTTGTAGAAGATATTCAGCCGGACGAAATTTATAATCTGGCAGCGCAGAGTCATGTAAAAGTGTCGTTCGAGATGCCGGTTTATACATGCGATGTGGATGCGTTAGGGACGTTGCGGATTCTGGAGGCAGTGCGACAGGCTCGGTTAACGGAGAAAACGCACGTTTATCAGGCGTCTACATCGGAACTTTTTGGAAAAGTGCAGGAAATTCCACAGACAGAAAAAACGCCGTTTTATCCCCGGTCGCCGTATGGGGTAGCGAAATTGTTCGCGTACTGGATGACGGTTAATTATAGGGAATCGTACGGAATGTTCGCAAGTAACGGAATCCTCTTCAATCATGAATCGCCGTTTCGAGGTGAAACGTTCGTAACGCGGAAAATTACGTTGGCTGTTGCGCGGATATTAAACGGTCTCCAGTCGCATTTGGAGTTGGGAAATATGGACGCGAAACGTGATTGGGGACACGCACGCGATTTCGTGGAAGCGATGTGGCGGATTTTGCAGCATGATGAGCCGGGCGATTTTATTATTGCTACGGGGGAACAGCATTCTGTGCGGGAATTTGTGACGCTGGCGTTTGAGTTTGTAGGTATTCCGATTCGCTGGGAAGGTACGGGACTGGAGGAAGTCGGTATCGCGCGAGTGCCGTTCTTGTCGGCCGACGGAAAAGCAGTGGGGTTCGTGCCGGGGCATGGTTTGGGAAATGTGCCGATGGAAGAACGTGTCGTCGTGAAAGTGAATCCGGACTTTTTCCGACCCGCAGAAGTCGAAACATTACTTGGAAACCCCGAAAAATCACGGTCTGTTCTGGGTTGGAATGCACAGACTTCATTTCCACAGTTAGTCCATGAAATGATGGAGTATGATTTACGGAAAATTCATGCTGACTGATAAAATGGATGGGAATTGATGGGCTAGATGAAATGTAGTGATTTTGATGATAAAGAAGCAAGGAAGAGAGCAGGAAAAGGATTTCCGTGCGACTGAAATGCAGAAAGTCTATCCAGCATATGTTTGGTACTGGGAGAATGGGAAAAATTGTCGTTTTTTTCCGTTTACCGTAGCAGAACAGATGGTGATTTTAGGCCTTCTCTTCCTCGCTTTCGGTTTTATATTTTTTACTTTTTTCTTGCCATCATGTTTGCCATTTTCGCGAAATGATGAGTTACAGATTAAAAGTGGAGCTTTTTCTGTTTCGGAAACGTATGGAACAGTGCGTGAAAAAGATGTGTATCTTGTGAATATTAATACGGCTTCGGTGCCAGAACTCTGTATTTTACCAGGAATTGGAGAAATTACTGCACGGAAAATCGTTGCTGAGCGTGAGGAAAATGGGCTGTTTCGCTCGATGGAAGATATTGAGCGTGTTCACGGAATTGGAGCGAAAATGGTCGAGAAACTGAAACCGTATCTTGTGCCGATTTCAGTGCCGGAAGCAGTTGCCGAGCAGAAAATGCCATCTGATGATAAAATTCTTAGAACACCGTCTGCGTGAGCCACGGTAAATGTCATGATGCGCTTTCTGCATGATTCATGGTAAATGTAATGACGCTTTCTGCGTGAGTCATGGTGTGTATGTTATACACGGTCTGTGTGAGTAGTGGTGTGTGACTTATATATAAAATAAAACAGACATGAAACCGAAAGGGTAACGCGTCTGTCTTATTTTTTTATTTTCCAACTTACTGGGTTTAAAACCCTCGCCTTCAGGCGCCCCCTTTAGGTTTTTTAATTTTGTGGTATAATACCGAGTATGGATAAGTATAGAACCTGTTCTCATACGCGGTATGACATTAAATATCACTTTGTGTGGATAAACAA